>JANLWR010000654.1:0-3956 GCA_031364625.1 Deinococcales bacterium
AAAACCGTGTCAACGATAAAACCCTTTCATTGCTGCTCGAGCTGGCAAAAGACGCGGGTTTGAGCGCCAAAATTAACGCCATGTTCTCGGGCGAAAAAATCAACATCACCGAAAACCGTGCCGTTTTGCACACCGCACTTCGCGCCCCTCGAGATTCCAGTATTGTGGTTGATGGCGTAAACGTCGTTCCAGAAGTTCACGCGGTGCTGGATAAAATGGCGGCTTTTGCCGATCAAATTCGCACGGGCGCATGGCTTGGTTTTACCGACAAACGCATCAAAACCATTGTCAACATCGGCATCGGCGGCAGCGATTTGGGTCCAGTCATGGCATACAAAGCCTTAGGGTTTTACAGTGACCGCAACCTCGAGTGCCGCTTTGTTTCCAACGTGGACGGCACAGATTTTGTCGAAGCCACCCGTGATCTCGAGCCTGATGAAACGCTGTTTATCGTCTGCTCCAAAACTTTCACCACCTTGGAGACGATGACCAACGCCAATTCCGCCAGGGCTTGGTGCTTGAAAAGTTTGAACGATGACGCGGCGGTGGCAAAGCATTTTGTGGCGGTCTCCACCAATGCGCTCGAGGTTGCCAAATTTGGTATTGACACCGCCAACATGTTCGGCTTTTGGGATTGGGTCGGCGGGCGTTACTCGATGGATTCTGCCGTCGGTTTAAGCCTGATGATCGCCGTTGGTAAAGACAATTTTGCCCAGATGCTCGAGGGTTTTCACGACATGGACACCCACTTTAGAACTGCGCCACTCGAGCAAAACATGCCCGTGGTTATGGCGTTGCTTGGCTTGTGGTACAACAACTTCTTTGACGCTGCCAGTGTTGCCGTGCTGCCTTACGACCATTATTTAACGTACTTCAGCGCCTACCTGCAACAACTCGACATGGAATCCAATGGCAAGCACATCACGCTCGAGGGACAAGCAGTGGATTACCAAACGGGTCCTGTGATCTGGGGGCAACCAGGCACGAACGGACAACACGCCTTTTACCAGCTCATTCACCAAGGCACAAAACTGATTCCATGCGACTTTATTGGCTTCATGCAAAGTTTAAATCCAATCGGTCCCCACCACGATATTTTAATGGCGAACGTCTTCGCGCAAACCCAAGCGCTGGCATTCGGCAAAACTGCCGCCGAGGTCGCTCGAGATGGTGTTAAACCCGAACTCGTTGCGCACAGGGTGTTTGATGGCAACCGCCCCAGCAACACAATCCTTGCCGAGAAACTGACCCCGCATTGCTTGGGCGCGTTAATTGCCCTCTACGAGCACAAGGTTTTTGTGCAAGGCGCAATCTGGGACATCAATTCCTTTGACCAGTGGGGCGTAGAACTCGGCAAGGTCTTGGCGCAAAAAATTGAACCAGAACTCTCGAGCCAGACTACGCCCAAACTCGAGCATGACAGTTCGACCAATGCTTTAATCCAAAAATACCGCAATTCGAGGAAATAATGGGTTTTTACGCGCCAGACACATTTTTCATGGATTTCATCGAAGAAATTCGGATTGTTGGGAGTCTTCATTCATTGAGCTTATCTTGTTCCGATAACTCAGAGGTTATTCATTTCCACCATGCAGATCAGGAAAATTTGGATGCTCGAGTTTTGAAGTATTTGTTTGATCGAGGTTTTGTTCAAGATTCTCAAACGGATTCAGATCAACATTGTTTAAAGATTTTTCGCACGACCCAATCGTTTTGTGCTTGCTCGAGAATCTTCGATCAGATTGATCAAGACTGGTGGTACTCGATTTTGTTGAGTGGAAAGCCAGATACACAAGACAATCAGATTGGAAGCACGGTTTGGGGCACAGTCAAATAATTTACCGTAGGGGATGGTCTCAGACCATCCCCTACGTGGTTAACATCAATCTGGCTTTCTCGAGGTCGCTGGGTTCGTCAATGTCAAACAAGGCTTGCGCTGGAAACTCGAGCAGCGTGGTGATGTTTTTATGCTTTTCGATTAAAGGTTTTGCGCCGTGCCCGTGCGTGCCGATCACCTCAAAAAAACTACGGTGAAAAATGTGCGGTGGGGCAATCACCAGACCTTCATCTGTTGGGTATTGCGCGGCAATAATCCGTGGGTGCTCGAGGTCGGACGCAACAAAAGTCTCGAGTAATTTTTTGTACAAATTACTGGTCACAAAAACTTGATCCGCCAGGGCAAACATTGCGCTGTCGGTGTCAGGCTCGAGGACATTTACCGCCGCCCGAAATGAAGTGCCGATCCCCTCGAGATACGCGTCATTTTGCACGAATCGCACGTTAAGCCCTGTCAGTGCGGCTCGAATGTTTTCAGGGTCGCGTCCGGTCACCACCAGCACCTCAAAAAAGCCATCTGCCTCGAGAATTTGCCGCACGACTCGGCGCACCAGGTTTTCACCGTTTAACTCGAGAAGGAGTTTGTGTACGCCCATTCGACTCGAAGCACCTGCTGCCATGACCACAGCCGTGATTTTAGGGTTTGTTTTCATGCTCGAGTTTACGTGAAAACCAGGATTTTGCTCTTTTGAGTGAAATAGCCTGACCAAAATCTAGGAACTGTGGGGAACAATACAAATCCGCTCGGCAACGCATTTTTTTGCGCTGCGATTCATTGCTTTTCTCGGTAATTTCACGTTAGTATAAAAACTGTTCTACAAACTCGAGCCTTCCCCGCCCAAACTTGGGAGGTTACGAAATTCTATTCAGGAGCGTGGTCAATGTTCCCAGCCAGTTTCGAGTACGTTCGCGCCCACACCACCGACGAAGCGTTTGCCGCCCTGCAACAGCATGGTTTTGACGGACGCGTTCTGGCGGGTGGGCAAAGCCTGATTCCTGCAATGCGCTATCGCCTCGCCCGACCGGCGGTTCTGGTGGACATCAACCCGATTAAAGACCTCGAGTTTTTAAAAGAAGAGAATGGTTTTTTATGCATCGGTGCAACCACCCGTGATGCGGCACTCGAGTTTGCGCCCTGGATTTTGGCGCGTTATAGTTTAATTACCGCCGTTTCTAAAGTCGTTGCCGACCCAATTATTCGTCACATGGGAACAGTGGTTGGCAGTGTTTGTCACAACGACCCGGCTGGTGATTGGACGGCAACTTCACTTGCTTCCCGCGCCGTGATGGTCGTGCGTGGCAAGAATGGTTTGCGCGAAGTGCCAATTGATCAATTCCTGGTCGATTCGTACACCACCGCCGTTGAGGAAGGCGAGATGGCGCTCGAGTTGAAAATCCCAATTCCTGATGCGCACACCCAAGGCAGTTACCAAAAAATTGAACGCAAAGTTGGCGATTACGCGACTTGTGCCGCAGCCGTTCAAATCAGCCTGAATTCTGATGGCACAATTCGTCAGGCGGGCATTGCGATCACGGCGGCGGGTCCGATTGCCATGCGGGTCGCGGCTGCCGAAGCCATGCTGGTCGGACAAAAACCGACCCTCGAATTGATTAAGGCGGCGGCTGCCGAAGCGCCAAAGATTGCCAGCCCAAACGCCGACCAACGCGGCAGCAGCGAGTACAAAAAAGACATGACCCGCGTGCTGGTGGGTCGTGGCATTACTGAAGCTCTGCAACGTCTTGGGGTGAACGCATGAACGAGATTCCGGTCAGCATTAAAATCAATGGCAAGCAAGTCACCGCCAGCGTCGAATCGCGGACGTTGCTGGTGCATTTTATTCGTGAACAAGCCGAACTCACAGGCACGCACGTCGGTTGTGATTCCTCGAGTTGCGGCGTTTGCACAGTGCTGCTCGACGGTGACAAACCCGTTAAATCCTGCACCATGTTCGCGGTCATGGCGCACGGTCACGAAGTCACCACCGTCGAATCACTCGCGCCAGGTGGAGTGCTGCACCCACTGCAACAAGCCTTCTGGGATCAGCACGGACTGCAATGCGGCTACTGCACGCCCGGCATGATGCTCAGCTCGATTGCATTGCTGAAGCAAAATCCCAACC
>JANLWR010000674.1:0-19248 GCA_031364625.1 Deinococcales bacterium
CAAATTTCAGGCGATTACCAGCGAATCGGTGATGTGCACACCTCGAGCGGTTTTGAAACTGCCAGCAACCGCGTCGAACTCGAGATTGACGGCGGTATTGGACGCATCAGCGTTGAAACAGAACGTTGACGTTCGAGAGCAAAAATTGGAGGTTTGACATGGCATCAACGAACGCAGGAACAGCCGTCGCTCGAGCGAAAACAGGCAATTCCATTTTGATTTGGAAGGATTTTCGTATGGGCATGATCTTTGCCATCGGTCTAGCCGCACTGTCTGGGATTCTGTTCGCGCAAATCTTGCCGCGCGGTCCAACCACACAGCTTCAAGGCTTGCTTGTTTTGGTCGGAAGTTTGATTCTTGGCGTGCTGGCTGGTTATTTGACGCAATCACGCCTCGCAATGCTGCTCGTGCCAGTCGTGCATATTTTGGCGCTCGAGATTTTTCGTCCGCAGCTTTTGGGTCCAACGGTGGGCGCACTGCGATTGAACGAAACTTACGGCATTCTGGCGTTTATCCTGGGACGCGGATTGTATGGTCTGGTGGCGGTTATTCCAATGATGGTCGGTGTGTACTTGGGTTTGGTGCTTGCCCATCAATTGTCCGAAAACCCTGGCAGTGGTTTCTGGCGCTGGATACCAAGCGTGCTGGTTTCTGGAATCGTGCTGGCACTGGCGGTTTGGATCGCACTTCCCGCCAGCACCCCGCCAATTCTTGGCGCGGACGGCAAAGTTGTGCCTGGCAGCATTGCACAACTGACCAGTCTTCGACTCGGCGGTTTGGAGCAAACCATTTTGATTCGCGGGTACAGTACCGACAAACCCGTGCTGCTCTACCTGAACGGTGGTCCTGGTCAGAGTGGGCTGCCCTTCACACGGGTGGTTTTGAACGACCTGTCTCGAGATTTTATCGTTGTGGACTGGGATCAACGCGGCACGGGCAAGTCCTACTCGGCATTCGAGCCAAGTTCGAGTTTAACGCTTGCTCAAGCCATCAACGACACGCTCGAGCTGACCCAGTATTTACGAAATCGTTTTGACGAGCAAAAGATTTACTTGATCGGCGAATCGTGGGGCAGCATTCTGGGCGTACTTGCTGTTCAACGCCAACCCGAATTGTTTCACGCCTTCATTGGCAGTGGACAGATGGTCAGCCCGCGCGAAACGGATCGGCGCGTTTACAAGGATGTGCTCGAGCTTGCCGCCAAAACGGGCAACACCAAATTGACAACCAAAATGCAAAGTTACGGGCAGCCGCCTTATGCCGACCTACCCTATGCGAACGTCTTTGCGATGGGACAATACGACGCGCTTTACAAACCGTACACGCCGTCGCAAGCCTACCGAGCTTTGGGCAATTCGTCCGGCATCGGATTTTACGGCGTAATGGCGAGCGAGTACAACCTGATCGAAAAATTTAATGTTCTGCGCGGGTTGATAGACACGTTCACAGTCATGTACCCGCAATTGCAAAACATTGATTTCAGACGCGATGTGAAAAAACTCGAGATTCCCACATACATCCTCGACGGCACAAGCGAACTTTCCGCACGGCGCGACCTGATGCTCGAGTGGATGAACACGCTCGAGACGCCAAGAAAGCAAGTTTTTACAATCGCCAATGCCGCGCATTCCGTGGCGTTCGAGCAGTTTGAAACCTTTGACAAGATCATGCTCGAGAAAATTCTGCCCGCAACGTATTTGACCAAATAATGCCGCAGTAATGCCGATGCTCGAGTTTGGAATTCTGAGAGGTTGGAGTTGATGGTCAAAGAACGCGCTTTTGAAAATTTTGCCCCAGCCATTCTTCGGGTGTATCACCGTGACAAGAGGGCTTTTTGGGCGGCTGTCACCGCGCCGTTTTTAACCAACAACATTTCACTGCTGACAAGGTTGCGCCACTTGCAGGTTGATGTTGGGCTGCTGGCGGTCTTCAAAGGATTGGAAAATGCGGCGCAAGCGACCTTAAAAGAGTTTGGCGCTCCGCTCGGATTTGATGTCACCGCCTGGAAAAGCAACCGCCCTGGGTACTTCAAAGATGCTTACCCAATTTTCGCGTTTCTGGCGGTTTGGATGGATGAAGAGGGTTTGGATGATCTTGTCAAAAACTTTGCCGACATCTTAAAAGCCGGCGTGTTCGCGGTTGCCGGCTACGGGATTTTGGATGCGAATGTGGACAGTGACACGCCGTCCTCGGTGGAAATTTTGACCGCCCAAATTTTAATTACCGAGTACGAAACGCTTGTGCTACAAATTTTTGGTATTTCCAAAATCAACCTCGAGATCATGCACCAAATGCGAAGCCTCTTTTTACAAGCCGAAATCAAAGAAAAAGCTGTACGCGGCAAAACCAGCCCGTACAGCCTCGAGCATCCCAAAGACCTGGGCGCGAAAGGAGCGAACAGCGTCGCCCCGTTCATGCTAAGCCTCGAGCGGCTGGGACGCGCCTCACTGATTCCAGATTACTGGGAGGTGTTTTTGTTATTCGGAGCCGCCATTCAGATGATTGACGATTGGAAAGATTTGGAAGGCGATTTGGCTGTCGGGCATTACTCTTATGTGACTTTGGGTTTTGAAAAACCCTTGTCGCAAAAAAACCCTAAGAAAATCGCTTCACTGCTTCGACACGACCCAAAACGCGTGCGCCAGACGTTTGATTGCAGCAAAGAGATGATCGCCCAATCTCGAGTTATTTTGAATCGACTGAACGATTCGTATCTGGTCAGGCTTGTGGATGTCACCGAAGCGCGGCTTGAATCGTACTTTCACAAAGAATTGAAGATGCCCCATTCGGAAAAGAGAAAGTGACCCCATGAACCTCAGAGACAAACTCCATGAACAGATTGACAACATGCCGCCCAGTGAACTCGAGCTGTTCGATTTGATTTTTGAACAGCGCCGCCGAACCCTGGAGGCTCGAGTGCCACGCGACAAGCACGAAATGACCGAATTCAAGCGCTTGCTCGAGCAACTGACCGAACCGCGTTCGGTTGGCGCTTCTCAAGAGGAGTCATGATGGATATTGTCAAAACCATTTTCGGATTCATTCACATTCTGGGGCTTACCGCACTGATCGGCGGCGCGTTTGCGCAATGGAACGCGGCAGTCAAGCAAGCCTCGCCGACCATGATCTGGGGCGCTCGAGTGCAATTGATTTCTGGGATCATCTTGTTGGCGCTGGTCGAGATGACCAAACAAAACGTGCATCATGTCAAGCTCGCCCTCAAATTGATTGTCACCGTCATCGTTGTTGGCATTCTCGAGTCCAGCCGTAAGAGTCTTTCAAACACGGCGTTTCAGGCGGCGATGGGACCCTCGGTTTTGAACGTGGCGCTGGCGCTGTTCTGGACGACCAGCAGTGAAGGTTAAAAAGTTGAATATCATTGCAGGAGGTGTCCGATGCGCGATTTGATGCGCTCGTTGTTGTTTATCAAATCAATTCATACGGCAATTTTTATCGCCATGAACGTATGTTTAGGAATTTTGGTGCTCGAGGTTTTCGTCACCAGAATTTCGTATTTTTCATGGGTTGCCATTGCCGCGCTGCTGACCGAATCCATGGTGCTGATCGCCAACGGTTGGCGTTGCCCGATTTCAATTTACGCCGAAAAAGTCGGGGCAACCAACGGGCACGAGAGCGATATTTTTCTTCCGCTCTGGTTCACTGATCGAATTCCTCTTGTTTACGGCAGCATTCTGGCAATCACACTTTTGTTTTTTGTGATTCGACTGCTGTATTAAGTATCTCCCCGAAATGTTTTAGAGTTTTTCCCTAAAACATTTCCGACCAAGCGACCACGCCCGAAGGTGCGCGTATGTGGTCAAGAACGGGAGTAGGGACAACGTACCTGTCGCCGAAATGACGGATTTGGAGCGACCCAGCCCGTTAGGTGCATGTATTGGGTCAAGAAGCGAAGCGGAAAATCCAAAATGCAGGCGGGAGGTACTTAAATCAGACTCGAGCAACCCAAGCGTTCGATCAGAACACACTGGTAACGCACTGGTAACGGTCAGGCACGATACTTGTACTTGCGAGAAGCGAACGTCAATCTAAACGCGCTCGAGTTTCGCAGGAAAGGGGCAAATTCTGGTCATCTACGCCATCTGCACCATTAAACGCAGCCTCTCGAGAAATTGCAAAAAGGAGCACATCATGACACCCAAAACCCAAGAATTTAAACTGCACGGCGACACGGTAGTCAGCAAACTCAAAGAGATTCTTCACGAGGGCGACATTCGCCGCATCACGATCAAAAATGATGAGGGTCACACGCTGATCGAAATTCCGTTGACGCTCGGGGTGGTTGGCGCGTTGCTGCTGCCCGTCTGGGCTGCCATTGGCGCGATAGCCGCATTGGCGGCAAGTTTGACGATTGTGGTTGAACGCACCGACGCCGTGCCGCCAATCGCGCCTTCAATAACCCCTCAAGATTCCGTCTGAAGGTCTCCAGGAAAGATGTTATGAATTTTGCAATCAAAATGTTGTTGATCGTATTCTCGAGCCTCGTCATTTTAGCAGTGGTTGGTTACATCGGGTTGCAAGTCAAACCTGCGTCTTTCCCAGCCCTCGCGTCATCACAATCTAAGCTCGAGACGATTCCCTTGCCTGCGGGTTTGCCTGCGCCTGTCGCCAAGTTCTACCAGAAACTGTACGGTGATCGAATTCCAGTGATTCATTCGGTGGTGATTTCTGGACGCGCAAGCATTCGCCCCGTCGGACCGATTGACATTTCGGCACGGTTTCGTTTTACCCATAAAGCGGGTCAGGATTACCGTCATTACATTGAAGCCACAATTTTTGGAATCCCAATTCTCAAAATCAACGAGTCCTACCTGAAAAACTCGAGCCGCCAAGAAATGCCTTGGGGGACAACAACAAACGATCCTCGAGCCAACCAAGCCGCCAATTTGGGGTTGTGGGCGGAAACCATCTGGTATCCCAGTGTTTTCCTGACCGACGAACGCGTGCATTGGAACGCCGTGGATGATGTGACCGCAACCCTGAGGGTCCCGTTTGAGACGGGCTTTGAAACATTTGTCGTGCGTTTTGATCCGATCACGCATTTGGTTCGGTATCTCGAGTCGATGCGCTTTAAGACCGATCAGAAAGTCTTGTGGATCAATGAGGCTCGAGTCTGGGGTGATGTTGGCGGCGTTACGGTGCTCAAGGAATCGGCGGTGATCTGGATGGATGACGGCAAACCTTGGGCGAATTTTGAGGTCGAGGAAATTGAATTCAATAGCGACGTCAGCCAAACCATCGGCGGTAAAGGCTCGTAAAACTCGAGGTGAAATTGATGTCCAAATGGATGCTGTACTTGGCTGGGTTCGTGTTGATCGCGCACGGACTGATTCACTTGATGGGAACGACGGTTTACATGCGTCTGGGTAATTTCAAAGGTTTTAGTTACAAGACCACTTTGCTCGGTGGGCGCTGGGATGTTGGAAGTGCTGGCATCGGTGTTTTTGGCTTGTTGTGGGCTGTCGCCGCCCTGGGTTTTTTCGCGGCAAGCCTCGGAATGTTAACTGGCTCGAGTTGGTGGCAACCCGTGCTGATTGTCGTCAGTGTTTTCTCGCTGGTGTTGACGGGTTTGGACTCGAGCCTTGCCTTTGCGGGGGTGTTCTTAAACATCATCATTTTAGCGCTTTTGTTTTGGTCGCGCCGCTCGAGTCTGTGAGCTTGCAGCGGTTCTCGCCAAACCGTGAGTTCAGTCTTACTCTAAAACTGATAGGCTAAACCTCGAGATTTTCATTTTAGGACGTCTCTCGAGGATTCATGACTGAAACTAAAACAGAAGTTACTCCGCCCATCAGACGCTCGAGCGCCCGCAACATCCTGACCGTGATGGGCGGCACGCTCTCGAGTCGGGTGTTGGGTTTGTTGCGCCAGACCTTGTTCAATCGTTTTTTTGACACGCAAATCACCGAAGCCTTCAACATTGCCTACCGCGTGCCAAATTTATTCCGCGAACTGCTGGCAGAGGGTGCGCTTTCAAACAGCATCATTCCGGTGTACAAGAATTTAAAACCGTTTGAGCGCAAACAATTTTCCTCGAGTTTTCTGGCATTGCTGCTCGCGGTCAATTTTGTGATTGTCGGACTGGGTATTTTGCTTGCACCTGTATTGGTCGAAGCCCTCGCCAAAAAAGCTTCGCTCGAGATTAAAGATACCGCCGTTCTGTTGGTTCGGATTGTCATGCCGTTCTTGGCAGGCATTTCGTTCAGTGCGCTGGCGATGGGTTTGCTGAATGCCGAAGAAAAATTTTCGGCAACCTCTTTTGCGCCGCTCGCCTTTAATGTGATTACGATTTTGGGATTTGTGCTGTTTCCCAACAACGCCGTGATGCTCGGCTGGGGCACAACCATTGGCGGATTCGCGCAGTTATTCGCGCAAATACCAAGTTTAAGGCGTTTTGGTTTGATGCCAGGTTTAAGCACCGTCTGGCATCCTGGGCTAACCAGGGCATTGCGCTTGATGGGTCCGTTCGCTTTTACGACCAGCGTGCGGCAATTTTTGGCGGTCATTCTAACGAATCTATTGGCAGGTTTTCCCAAAGGCACAATCACGGGGTTTGGCAACGCCGAAGTGATTTTTTTGATGTTCCAAGGTTTGTTCGCCGTCTCGCCCGCCACCGCCGCCTACCCGCGCATGAGCGAATTTGCGGCGCAAAAAGACTGGGCGCAATTTCGGGAAACCCTCGCCAATTACGCCAGACTGGTCTTGTTCTTGTCGGCTGGGGTCAGCGCCATGATGTTCACACTCGGTCCGAGCATGGTCTCGAGCGTGATCGAACTGAGCGGCAGAATTTCTGACGACAAATACCTGCCCACGTTGGCGTTCATGCCCTCCTTCGCGCTGGCAATCGCGCCGTGGGGGCTGGTGCAACTGTTAACTCGAGCCTTCTACGCCCGTGAACGCACCCGAGACGCGGTGGTGATCAGCGTGGTGGCGTTTGCCATGAACACGGTCTTGTACATTTTACTTGCCCCGCAAGGCTTTGCCATCATGAATTACGCCACCGCCATTACGGGTTGGGTGATGGTTGGCGTGTACGTGGCGGTGCTGGTCAAACAAATTGATTTCAACTGGAAGAAATTGGTTGGTCACAGTTTAAAAGTGGCACTTGCCGCCGTGGTCGCTGCGTTTGTTGCCAGTTTCATCTCGAGCTTGATACCCCTGTCTCGAGGGGCAGTCAATGGCGTGTTGCATTTGGTGGTGGCTGGTGGTTTGGGAATGCTGGTTTACCTTGTGATTTGCAGCGTTTTGCAAGTGCAAGAGGTCGCAGGGTTGAGGCGTAGGTTTTTGAAACGTTAACCCTCGAACTGGTTTGATGCGTTGACCGATCTGGTACAACGAAAATAGTGTATTGCAAATACCGTCAAAATGAGGCTCGAGATTGGAGAACCAAATCTTTATGCAAAATACTGAGAGGCACGAAGTATTAAAAGCCGTACTACATTACTTCTACCAAAACAACGCAAAATCTGGATCGCACTGTAAATACAGTTTGCAGTATCACTTCGTTTGGATTCCAAAATATCGTCGTAAGGTTTTAGTCGAGCCACTTGCAAAACGTTTGAAAGAAATCTTGCGTGAAATTTGTCGTGATTATCAATTTCGGATTATCGCAATGGAAGTAATGCCCGACCATGTTCACATGCTGCTAGAAGCACCACCAAAAATTTCACCAACCAGAATTGTTCAAACCCTAAAGAGTATTTCGGCTCGACGAATGCGGGCTGAATTTGCAAAGGAAATTAAAAAATATATTTGGAAGGAAGGTACTTTATGGGCAACTGGTTACTATGTTGGCAGCGTCAGTGACAAAGCAACAACGGAAATCGTCCAAGAGTACATCAAAAATCAAAAAGCCGAAAAGCAACATCACAATGAACTTGAAGCTAGGCATGAACAAAAAAATCTGTTCGATGAAGCATGAAAGCTCGAAATAATTGCTGGAAATTGCTCGAGTTTTAATTCAAACCAACCAGTTTGGCGCTGACATCCCAAAGTTGTTGCTGTAATACCGTGTCTTTGGCAGGCGTGCTCGGTTCGACTTGGTTGCAATTGTCAAAAAAATACTTGCCCGTCACATGGGCAACCTCTGGTGAACTCGAGAGGTACACCGAAGTCTTCGCCCCCCTGGTTGGTTTGACCATCACCAAATTGGCAATCCAACGCATGGGTACGGGCATGTTGCGCCACAGGTTTGTGCCGATCACTCCAGGATGCAGGGCATTCGAGGTCACGCGGCTGCCCTCGAGCCTGCGGGCAAGTTCGCTCGAGAACAAAATGTTCATCAGTTTGGTATTGCAGTAGGCTTGCCAGCCTTTGGTCGGCGCTCCGGCACGGTCGTACTCGAGTTCGTGTTGAAGGTCGGCAAAATTGATTTTGCCGTTGGTGTGCGCCACGCTCGAGACGGTCACGACCCGACCCTGCTCGGATTTGTGCAGATGCTCGAGCAAAAGGTTGGTCAATAAAAACGGGGCGAGGTGATTGACCGCCAGTTGCATTTCCATCCCCTCCAAGGTGACTTGACGCACGGCGGGAACAATCGCCGCGTTGTTCACCAGTACATCTAATTTTGAAAATTTTTCTTGAACCTCGAGCGCCAACTTTCGCACATCGCTTTGCAATGACAAATCTGCCAGCATCAATTGAATTTTGCTGCTGCCCGAACCCTGTTTGGCTTGCTCGAGTGCCACCTGCCCTTTGTTTTGATCTCGAGCCACCAGAATCACGGTTGCGCCAAGTTTTGCCAGTTCGGTGACTGTCACCAGTCCAATGCCAGAATTACCACCGGTGACGAGTGCAATTTTGTTGTTCATCAATTCTCCCATTGGACTTTCAGTAAGACTCGAGTTGCAGATTCGTCCGAACTGAATCTTTAATCCCTGCGATTTAAATACGCCTCAAGCTTCCCCAGCGCTTCGGGCATGTTGGAACGCCCAAAACCGATACGAACGTGTTGCGGTTGATCGTAGACGCCACCAGGCAGCAATAACACACCCGTTTCGCGCACAATGTCTTCACAAAAATCCGCGACATCACCCGCAATGTTGACTCGAGGAAAACCAATCGGGCTGGCATTCGGCTTGACCCAAGAAAACAAATCTGAATGTCGCACCAAAAACGCCTCGAGAATCGGTAAATTACGCCTTACAATCTCGAGGTTGCGACTCAAAAG
This sequence comes from Deinococcales bacterium, assembly GCA_031364625.1. Taxonomy (GTDB): domain Bacteria; phylum Deinococcota; class Deinococci; order Deinococcales; family JAAFIG01; genus JANXTZ01. The sequence goes on from JANLWR010000674.1 coordinate 9,185, forward strand.
TATTTCGCGGTGGCGCAGTGCCAGTGCGGTCAAAAATTCCGACGGGGCGCTCGAGCAGATGGTCGTGTAATACTTGAAATGCAGGCATTTCTCGAGCAGGCTGGGGTTGCGCGACGCCAACCAACCCAAACGCAATCCTGGCAGCCCGTAAGATTTGCTCATCGAACCCAGAGAAATTGCGTTTTCATAAGCATCACAGGCAGCCGAAAGTCGCGTGTTTGGGTCGTGCTCGAGTTCGCGGTAAACCTCATCACAAAACACGATGATGCCGCGCTCTTTGGCAAGGTTCATAACCGCCGCGAAAACCTCGGGTTTCATATTGATGCCCGTCGGATTTGAGGGCGTGTTGATATACATCATTTTCGTATTCGGACGAATGAGTGCCTCGAGCGCCGCCAAGTCGTGCGCCCAGCCATCCTCAAAATGCCGTGTCCATTGACTGACTTCCGCGCCCGTCGAACGCGCCAACTCCAGACCGCTTTCGTAACATGGCGTTTCGACAATCACATGGTCGCCAGCCGCCAGCAGCGCGTGATAAACAACAAAAATTCCCTCTTCGGCACTCGAGATCACCAGCACGTCATCGCTCGAGATGCCTTGGTAAATTCCCGCAATCGCCTCGCGCAAGTACGGAGCACCCGAGGATTCCGTATAGCCAAGCCAAAGCGCCTCAAAACGTTCTCGAGCATCAGGCTCGAGCGCCAGCAATTCGCCAATGGTTCGTGATTGCGCATCAGAACTCGAGAGCATGAACTGTGCTATGAATTCGTACTTGGCGTAATAATGTTCGATACGGAACGGTTTGAGCTTCATACAACTCCTTGCCAAACTCGAGGTTTCAAAAACCAACAATTAACGGAATCGACACCAGCGCCAGAAACGCACCCACGGCTTGAACCCTCGAGAATCGTTCTTTCAAAAACAGCATTGCCAACAGCACCGTCGTCACAGGATACAAACTCGAGAGCGCCGAACCAACATCGAGCCGCCCAAGTGAAGTAGACAGTGCAAAGAGTAAATTCCCAAGGCTGTCCAAACCACCTGCCGCGAACACCAACGGCAAACTTGAAGGCTCGAGTTTAAACTGATGGCGCGTCAGAATTGCCGCCAAAATCGTGATACTGATCGTACCCACTCGAGCTGCAACCAGCGCCCAACTGAGGTCGGGACTGGAAAATTGCGCGGTCAAAATAAAAAATGCTCCAAACGCCAAACCAGAAAACAAGGCGGGCAAAAAATCTTGAATTGACGCTCGAGCGCCAGATTCGGGTTTGGAAATCACCCAAATGCCAACAATCGCCAGTCCAAAACCCACAAATTGTAAGGCTCGAGGCACCCCCTCAGTAAACGCCCCAAAAAGCACCGACACCACGTTCGCCACAACCGCAGTCACGGGCGCGACCACACCCATTTTGCCGCTCGAGAGGGCGCGGTAAAAGACCAGCAAACCGGCAGCACCGCACATGCCTGCGGCAAAACCAACGATCAGATCATGTGTGTTGGGCAAAGCAGACTCTTTTAAAAGTGCCAAGACCAGCAAGCACAACAAACCAAAGGGGTTTGAAATCAGTGTGACCGAAATCGGACTCGAGCGTTTGCTTGCCAGACCCCCACTGAAATCGCCTGCGCCCCAAGCGGCGGCGCTACCAAGGGCGAACAGCGCAGCTTTTAAAGCTTCGTTCATGCAAGGCTCGAAGGATTTTGAGATCGTGTCACAACTTGGATTTTAACCTGGGAAACGGTGGCTCGAGGTTTGATTCAATCTGGAGTGGCAACACTTTTACCCTGGTTATCAAAATCCCAAACGGACTGCAATTTCACGCCCAACAATAAATTCTTCGGTGTCACCCACATGCAGCAAAACGCAGTCACGGTCTGCATAAAATTCTTTGACCGCCTCCCACGCCGCATCTTCGGACTCAAAGACATCCGGAAGCTCGAGGTCTTGCACCGTCTCGAGGGCATCCTCGCCAAATTCTTCGCTGCGCAGCGCTTCGACCAAGGATGTAAATTGATACCGATCTAAAATTTCATCGCGGTCCAGTTTGCGTCCCGCCAACGTGGTTTTTTCGACGAGCGATTCGTCAATAAAAGCAAAACGCTCGAGCGCCGCGTCAAAAATTTGGTCGGTTACAGGAATGACTGGGATGTTCATGCGCCCATGATACGCGCCGTGGCGTTAAGAATCCAAAATCACGATCACGTCCACCCGCCCAGGACCATGCACGCCAAGCGCCATCGTTTGTTCAATGTCGGCACTTTTGCTGGGTCCAGTGTGCATTCCCCAAGCGCTGGGCAGCTCGAGCGACCCAAGTTTGGCGTACAAATCTTCGATGTCGGGCAGGATTTGGCTGGCTTTTAAAAGAATGATGTGATGAAACGGCAGCAGCGTTGCCAAACGCCCGTAACTCGAGGAAAAGGCGAGGCTGCCCGTGGCGGCAACCGCAAAATCTGCGCCCGTGATGCCAACGTCGGCATCCTTTGGCGCGAGCAATTCCAAACCGTTTTGCTCGAGTGAAAAATCTATTAGAATCTCGTGACTCGAGCCGACATATGACGCTTTGCCTTCCAACAACGCTTTCAAACTTTCTTGAGCATCCTGCAACGATTCGACCAAATGTACTTTACCCAGCACGCGTTCATTTTCGAGCTTAAACCGTGTCGCCAACACTCGACCATCCTGAATTGGACTTAAACTTGGTGGCGCGGGAGGTCTGGTGATAGGGGCTTTCGGGTTGCGTCCTGTGGCAGATTGAACTCGAGCCAGGAAATCGGCGCGGTTCATGGTGCGACCTCGAAAGATTGGTTTTTGACTTTTAGACACAAAAGAGCAGCAATTGCCCTCGCCACCCTCATCCCCGACCCTTCTTGCCCCTTAAAGCAGCACCTTCGGGCTTGGGGCGTTTCTCCCGCAAGCGGGAGAAGGGAGTTTTGGTTATATCTTGAGTGGCTAAAATTGAGGCTCGAGAAACCAAGCGCCCTATTTACTTTCGAATCAGAGAACCCTCTCCCGCTTGCGGGAGAGGGTGGCGAGCTTGCTCGCCGGGTGAGGGCTTCAGGTGCGCGAAGCTCGAGCCAATTCTTTTGTGACTTCGGGTTTTTGTTGCGATCAAATTCAATCATCGGCAGCCTCGAGCTTCGGTGCGGCTTCGGTATTCAAACCTTCATTCCACAAATCCCGAAACGATTTTTGGTTTGGCGCGGGAAAATCGCGGGTGGCTTGCCAGCTCGAGAGTGGTGCAATCCCAAAGTTCGGCATGTTTTTGCCCCATTTGACAAAACGTCCCATTTTGCTCGAGAGTCGGTACAGTGCGGGGTTTTTCATCAGGTTTTTGAAGGCTTTGATGCCAAGAGTTTCTGCTGTTGGCATCAAACCAGCGCTGACGGCTCGGGTGCGTTGGGTGACGAGCATCTGCGGCAGCGGAATTTTGACGGGGCAGACATCGCCGCACGCGCCGCAGAGGCTCGAGGCAAAGGGCAAGCTTTTGGCTTCGGGTAGTCCGAGCAAACCAGGGTCGAGCACGCTGCCGATGGGTCCGGAATACACCCAGCCGTAAGCGTGACCGCCGAGTTGTTGGTAGACGGGGCAGGTGTTCAGGCACGCGCCGCACCGAATGCAGCGCAAACTGGCTCGCATCTCAGGGTCAGCCAAAACACTCGAGCGTCCGTTGTCGAGCACCACCACATGAAATTCTTCGGGTCCGTCAATCTCGAGATCGGTTTTGGGTCCAGAAATTAAAGACACGAATACAGTGCTGCGTTGTCCTGTGGCAGCCCTTGGCAAGAGTTTTAAGAACACGCCGAGGTCATGAATGTTGGGAATGACCTTCTCGAGTCCCATGACGGCAATGTGAACCCTCGGGCGTGAGGTGGTCAGACGGGCGTTGCCTTCGTTTTCGACGATCACGATGCTGCCCGATTCGGCAACGGCAAAATTGACGCCCGAAATACCAACGTCGGCATTCAAGAAATCCTCGCGGATGATCTCACGGGCTTTGCCTGCCAGCACATCGGCGCTCGAGCCGAGCGGCACGCCATAAAGCTTATGAAAGAGTTCGTCCACTTCGGTTTTGGGTTTGTGAATCGCGGGTCCAATAATATGACTGGGGTGCTCACCCTCGAGTTGCAAAATGTACTCGCCCAAATCCGATTCGATCACCTTCATGCCAGCCTGCTCGAGCGCGTGGTTCAGTTCAATTTCTTCCGTCACCATGCTTTTGGATTTGACAATCAGTTTGGCATTGGCGGCTTGGGTAATAGCCAGAATAATCTGGTTGGCATCCGCGCCGTCGTGGGCAAAATGTACCTGCCCGCCCCGAGATTCGATGTTGTCCGCCAAACGCCCCAGGTAATAATCCAGATGCTCGAGCGTGTGGTCTTTGACGGTGGCGGCGTAGGCTTTTAAGGCTTCGACATCGGGCAGTTCGGCGTAACGGTCTTCGCGTGCCTGGTTAAAAGTTTGGGTTGCACGCATCACCGCGCCGCGAACGCCAGTGTTCGCCAGCGCCTTGCGGTGCGCCTCGGGAAAATCGTGAATGCTGACTTCCATGATTGACTCCTATGCGGGTTGGGCTTCTTGCTCGTAAGACAGCACCTTCTTGATCCCAAGATGCACCTTACGGGCGGGATCGCTCACGGGCTACTCGCGCTTCGAGTACGGCTTTACCGTTCAATAATAATTCGGCAATATGAACCACGCGTGGGGTGTTCTGGCGTCTGCCCAATCCGCCACCGAGCTGCATCAGACAGCCCAAATCGGTACTGGTCAAAATATCTGCCTCTTTGGCGTCCACGGTTAAAGAATCAAGTTTTCTGTCCATCATCGCGCTCGAGAGTTCAGGAAGTTTCACGCTGAACAAGCCCCCAAAACCGCAGCAGCTTTCATCCCAAGGCAGCAGCGTCGCCCCCGCCGCCTCGAGCAAGATTCGCGGTTGTTGCTTCACGCCCATGTTGCGCATGGCATGACACGAATCGTGATACGCCACCCGCACGCCAGTCAGGTCAACGCCAGGGTGTGTCACCCCGAGCTTCTCAACCAAAAATTGCGTCAATTCAAACACCCGACTCGAGACATCCCAAGCCCGACGTAAATTGATTGGGTCATGCGCGAAGAGTTCTGGATAATGATGCACCATCGCCCCGCACGAACCCGAAGGCACAACCACCGCGTCGCTCGTCTCGAGTGATTTCTCGAAAACGTTCAAGTAATGTTTGGCAATCTCTCGAGCATCATCGGCATAACCCGCGTTGTAAGCGGGTTGTCCACAACAGGTTTGATCCTGTGGAAAACCGACTTCCACACCAAACCTTCGCAGCAACCGCACGCTGGCAGCCGCCGCACTCGAGCCGAATTGGTCTGCCACACAGGTCACAAAAAAACTTACTCGCATGAACACCTCAAGTTTAGAATCTCGAGCATCATAGACTTTTTATTTCAAATTCTCGAGGAATCCCATGAAATGCGTTAATCCTCAAATGACGAATCCGTAGGGTGCGCCATGCGCACCAAGGTTTATATGACGGTGCGCGTGGCGACCCAAGCCCGCGAGGTGCTGTAGTAAGGGTCAAGAAGCGCACCCTACCACTACTTTCTGCTCGGGTTTTCATTCTGGGAATCCCCCACCTGCACTCGCTTTCCCTCGGGTTTTCGCGGTTTTCTCGAGGTATCCACTGGCGCGTAAGGCTTTCATGGGTTCGCTGGGTTTGCCTTGTTCCTCGCGGATTTCGGCTAAGAGTGGTCGCACGTCAGTTCGGAAGGCATCCATCAAAATCTGATTTGCTTCTAAAATCGCGCCCTTGCCCTGTGCAACTTTCAACGCCCCGCGATCTACCAGCAATGCCTTCGCGTAGGCTTCTTGACAGTTCAAAACGCTTAACAGCATGGCTTCAACTTTATTCTCGAGGTAATGGCATTGGTCGATCATGTACGCCACGTTTTTGGCGGTGCTGACCGCAAGTTTGTCTTTGGACTGTTCGGCGCTGACCAGTTCGTTAAAAATACAGAACAACTCGAGCGGGTTGGTGCTGCCAACAATCAAATCGTCATCGGCGTAACGGCGGTTGTTAAAGTGGAATCCACCTAATTTCCCCTCGTCGAGCAGGAATGCCACGATCTGTTCGATGTTTGTGCCTTGCGCATGGTGTCCCAAATCGACCAGCACTTGGGCTTTTTCGCCGAGTGCCGTGCAGTGTGCGAACGCCGTTCCCCAATCTGGTAAGTCTGTTCCATAAAACGCGGGTTCAAAAAACTTGTACTCGAGCAGCAAGCGCGTGTTTTTGGGAAGTGCCGCATAAACCTCAGATAAAGAATCTCGAGTGCGGTGTTTGCGTTCACGGAAATCATCTTGCCCAGCGTAATTTGTGCCGTCGGCAAACCACAAACTCAAGTCCCTCGAGCCTGTGAGTTTCATCGCATCAATACACTCGAGTATGTGATTGACGGCTTTTTTGCGGATTTTCTTGTCGGGGTTGGCGATTGAACCCAGACGGTATTCTTCGGCTTGAAACAAATTCGGGTTGATCGCCCCAAGCGCAATGCCACAGTCTTTGGCAAATTTTTTCAGCTTGCCGAAATCTTCAACTTCATCCCAAGGAATGTGCAACGCCACACTCGGCGCAATGCCCGTGAGTTCATGGACTTTGGCGGCATCCTCGAGCTTCTCCCAAATATCACGCGCCGCGCCAGGGCTGGGAAAGGTTTTAAACCGCGTTCCCGCATTGCCATAACCCCAAGAGGGCGTTTCGATGTGTTGTTTTTTCAGGGATTCACGAACTGCATTTGAGACTTTCATACAAACCTCGTTTTCGGGTTTCGTAGGCTGCGACCTTCGTCGTGGTCGCCCATAAGCATCTTTAGGTACGTTACAAATTGAGCAAAATCGCTGTTTCCCTCTCATCCCCGACCTTCTTGACCATAAAACGCACCTGTCGGGCATGGTCGCCTTCTCTCCTTGGAGAGAAGGGAGCTTCAGTTCTCTGTTGAAATGCAAAATTGATGCTCGAGATTATTGTGAATCGATCAAAAATCGCGTTTAGAACCCTCTCTCGAATTCGAGAGAGGGTGGCGAGCCTCGGCGAGCCGGGTGAGAGTTTATGCGAGTTATGGTGACTGGTTTTTTGTAAATCAATCTGTTTTTCATTTCAAATTTCCTTATGGGTGTGACCCTGTGGTCGCCCTTGCTGAAGGCTATTGCATTACGCCGTGCTCTCGAGCTTTACCGCGCAAGAACGCCAGACCATCACGCACGAGCGCTTGCGGATCGCCGACGACATCGCGCCACAGGCAGGTCGCGCCAGCAATGTCGGGATTGATCGCGGCGAAAGATTCCATGACCAGCGCCCCGTCGTAATTGATGGCTTTCAAACCCTTAAACACGTCATCCCAGTGAACGTTGCCTGTGCCTGGTGTGCCACGGTCAGATTCAGACAAATGGATGTAACGCATTTTTGCGCCAGTCTCGAGTATCGGTTTAAAGAATCCCTTCTCTTCGATGTTCATGTGATACGTGTCCAGGTGAACGAAAGCGTTGGGTTCGTCAATACGCTCAACAATCTCGAGCGCTTGGCTGGCAAGGTTAATCAAATAATTTTCGTAGCGGTTGATGGCTTCAATCCCAATCTCGAGTCCGAGGCTGGACGCGGATTTCGCCACGGATTTTAGTACGGTAACGACGCTGGTCAGTTCATCATCTCGAGGTGGAGCACCCGTGAGCGTTCCCAAATGCGTGTAAATTGCACCCGAAAGTGCTGTCGCGCCAATACCGTGGGTCACGCGCAAAGCATCCTCGAGAAAGATTTTTGCCTTCTTGGGATTGGCTGGCAAGTGTGTGTCCTTGGGCAATCCAAGCGAACAGGTTGCGCCAATGTTGTAATGCTCGAGCAGCGCTTTGGTGTGCGAAATATTGAAACTGGCGGGATGCAAAACGCAGACCTCAACAAAATCGAGTCCAGCCGCCGCCGCGCCACCAATCACTTTTTCCGCGCCCTCGTCGCTCCAGTCTCCAGCCCAAATGAATGCGTGTGCTCCAAATTTTGGCATCTCGAGTTTCCTTTCTGATTTCGGTCATGGGGTTTTAGGTTTTGTAGGGATGAACCTTGTGTTCACCCTCGCTGAGGGCAAATTTCAAAACGTGTGCGAAAAATTGTTAGGTTTTTTCAATCTTCCCAATGAAAAAACGCGTCAAAAATTTGATACGGCGGGTCGCCAAGAATCGTTGGAATGTTCGCTTCAAACGGCATTTTTTGCTTTAAGACTCTTGGCTCGAGTAGCACAAAATTCTGTTTCTCGAGTTTGTATTTAATCTCGGCAAGAACCGCATCCCAATTTCCAGTAGGAAGTTTGTCCAAATCTTCAGGGCGCAAAAAACTCGAGCTGCCACCGTTTTTACTTTTTGTTTTGGTCATCGCGCCCATGACTGCAACGGGCGCAAATTTGCACAAATACAACGCGATGCCCTCGGTGATGGTGCTCAGACCCGAAACTCGAGAGGCTGAACCGTCTTTTTTGAAGCAAAAAACATCCAGATATGACGCGTAACCACTGCCGTAACCATCCTCGGATTCGATCTGGATATTCTTGGATTTCTCGAGGTCGTGGATTGCATTTCTGATCCGACTTTTGAAGGCACTCTTTGAACCACCCACGGATTTTCCCGCAATCAATTTCTCGAGCATTTCGTTGGTGATGTCCACGTTACACCCCAGTCACCAGCAGCCGAATGTCCGCCGCCTCGAGCGCGTTTCTGGTTTCAATCTCAGGCTCGAGGTCAGTAATAATCACGTCCACCGCGTCCATTTCGACAATCGTATGCAGTGCCACCCTCGAGAATTTGGTGTGGTCTAAAAGCGCCACAATTAGACGCCCTGACCGAATCAATTGTTCTTTCATTTCGGTTTCGGGCAGGTGCGCGTCGGTAAAACCAGTTTGCGGGCTGAAGCCTTTGCTCGAGAAGAACACTTTGTCGGGATGCAGCCGTTTTAAAGTGCCTGTCGCGTGAGCGCCAACAAAAGACCGTGCTCGAGCGTGAAATTCGCCGCCTGTTAACGTGAATGGTAAATTCAAACTCGCCAGAATCGTGGCGGCGTCAAGGCTCGAGACAATCGTGTTGACGGTTTTAGCGCCCAACAATTGCGCCAGTTGCAGCGTGGTCGTGCTGGCATCGAGCGCGATGGTGTCACCGTCCTGGATTAACTCGAGCGCCTTGTGGGCAATGCTTGATTTTGCCTCGAGATGCTCGTTGATGCGCAAACTGTAGGCAACTTCATCGTTGGCTTTGCTTTGCAACCTCGCGCCGCCGTGCACCCGCTCGAGCAGCCCTTGTTCGGAGAGCAAATCCAGGTCGCGGCGCACCGTCATTTCATGGACGCTCAAATGCTGCGCGAGTTCTTTGGTGCGCACGATTTTTCGCGCCAGCGCCTGCTGCAAAATAAATTCGTGTCTCGAGCGCAGTGCGGCGGCGGGATCAGCGTTTTGCATAAAGTTGTTGCACCTCGAGTTTCATGATTTCACGCCTGGTTTCACAAGGCGTTTGATGACGGGCGGCAGCGCAATGGCAAGCACCATCAGGATACCAATAATGATCGAGGCGACAATGCCAGGAATGTTGATCAAGCCCATGCCAAACTGAATCATGCCCAGCAGCAGCACCGAAAGCACCACGCCCAAAATGTTACCGACGCCACCCGCAATGCTGACCCCGCCAAGCACGGTCATGGTGATGACATCGAGTTCCCAACCTTGGGCAATGTTCGGGCGGGTGGTGGTGATTCTCGAGGTTAAAAATACGGCTGCCAGTCCTGCCAGTGTGCCTGAAAAGGTGAACAATGCCAGTCGGTAACGGGCGACGGGAATTCCAGAAAACCGTGCCGCGTCGGGGTTGTTACCGATGGCATAAAGGTTTCTTCCCCAACGGGTACGAGCCAGGAAAACGCCGACGCAAACCGCCAAAAGTAAAAATGTCACGAACGAAATCGGCAGGTTTGGCAGCGCGTAACCCTGCCCGAGATTGCCGAAAGATTCTGGGTATGCGGTCAGTGCGGTGTCGCCCAGAACGGCTTGGGCAATG
>JANLWR010000693.1:0-2484 GCA_031364625.1 Deinococcales bacterium
GGCGGGGTCGATTTCGCCCAGTCCAGCCTCGTGATCTTGCCCAAAGTATTCGGGGTCAACGTCCACACCGCCCGAGAACAGCACGCCGTCGAGCGTCTCGAGTTGTAAGCTTTGCGTGCCTTGCAAGACGGGCAAAAACACTGGCAGACCGCCAGCCTCGAGCACGCCGCGTGCATAGGTCAGTGATGTGCCGTTCCAAAGGCGGCGCAGGCTGCCTTCCAGGGTTTGGGAAACGGTGATGCCAATTCTTGGTTTCATAACGTACCTCGAGAGGTTAGAATAGCAGTTCTCGAGAAATTTCGAGGATGTTAAACTCTGCTCATTCGGGTTTACTCAGGAGACATGTGCGTTTTTTAATGCTTGCCGACATTCATGCCAATCTGGAAGCCCTCGATGCGGTACTCGAGGATGCCAAATCGCGTCAGTACGACATGGTTATTTTTTTGGGCGATGCGGTCGGTTACGGTCCTGACCCTGGGGCTGTCATCGACAAGCTCGAGGAACTGGGTGCGCGGTGCATTCTGGGCAACCACGAGGCGATGATGCTCGGGTTTCCCAACGCCGAAGTGCTCGACGGTCCCGCTGGGCAGGCGATTCGTTGGCAACGCGAGCGTTTGAGCGTACACCAAATTGAAAGTTTAAGAAAATACACTGAACGCCGCAAGTACAGCGGTTCTGGCAATCAAGCTGCTGTCTCAAGTGTTTCTGAAAGCATTCCTTCTGAGTTTTTCATGGTGCACGGCTCACCGTTTAACGTCTTTGATTACATCGACAACCTCACCAATGCTCGAGCGGCGTTTGCGGCTTGGGGCGGTAGGCTCGCCTTCGTCGGTCACACCCACAAACCTGGAGTTTATGCCACGATCAACGGTCCAACAGGCGAGTGGACGCGCTGGCAGGGCATGGAGGACGCGCACAACCGTTTGGTCATGCCGCCCAAAGCCCGTTGGATTGCCAACCCTGGCAGCGTCGGTCAACCCAGGGACGGCAACCCGCACGCCAGTTACGGCATTTACGATTACGCCAAAGGCGTCTTCGAGGTTCACCGCGTCAAGTACGATCTCGAGACCACCCAGCAAAAGATCAGGGCGGCGGGTTTACCGGACATGCTGGCGGCACGGCTCGAGGTTGGAAAATAATTTTAAATGTGCATAAGGGCGCGGCAAGCGACTATGCCCGATAGCGGTTTCGCCCGTGAGCGACCATGCCCGTTAGGTGCGTTTTATGGTCAAGAAGGTGCGTCTTGAAACCAAGAAGGTGCGTTTTATAGTCAGACTTTGTTGGCGAATTCAAAAAATGCGTTTTTTTGGGGCAATAAAGTGTTAAACCCAATCCAAATCGTAAAATCCTTAAGTTTAAGGGCGCTGAAGGGGCGCTGCTTGCTGCGCCCTTCCCACGAAATTGGAACGCTATTTGATTGCAATTCACAAAAACTGATTTCGCCTACAAAGTCTAGTCAAGAGGCAGCGCCCCTAATGGATTTTTGGCTTTTCAGGGTTTAGACTTTTTTCATGCAACGGGTTGCGGATTTAACCATTGAAGAGTTTCGTGCCATCATTCGGGAAACTGTGATTGAGGCGATGCTCGAGAAAGACCCTGATGCGGGTCTTGAACTCAGCGATGAAGCGATTGAAATTTTGTCGCAACCTGTATCCGAAGAAGGTCGTATCACGATTGAGGAATTGGCTGTGAAGCACGGTTTCAAATGGTGAGTTTTTGTTTTCTCAGGTTGTAAAAGGATGAAATCTCGAGCAGTTTGAAATCAGTTCTCATCTCGAGAATGGGTTTTTTGTTGTACACTTTTTTAAGAAAAATCTGCTCACAACTTAAAGGCAACGCTTGTCCAATCGGGCACGACCTCTTCAGCCGAAGAGCGTGTCCGATTTTTTTGTTGTCCCAGTCCAATTTAAGTTTTCTTGGAGGTTGTATGAATCATTTGTATCATGATGCGACACCGTTTTACACGTCTTTGTCCGAGACGAACCTTGGCGATACCCTGACCGTTCGGCTGCGCTTGCCCTCGAGCACCAAACCCAAAGAGGTGCTGCTGGTGGTCTTAAAGTACGGCGAGATGCACCGTACCCCAATGAAGCATTTTAAAACCGTGGGTTCATTTCAGTTTTTTGAGGGCAAACTCGAGCTTCATGCGCTGACCACCAAGTACATTTTCAATGTGCTGACCGACACCGATACGGTTCAACTCTCGGGTCGTGGGGTATCGCGGGTCAACCCGCCGTTTCGGGATTATTTTCAATTCTTAGCCGACCACCACCGCCCTGACTGGCTCGAGGACAGGGTTTTTTACCAAATTTTTCCTGATCGTTTTGAGAACGGCGACCCCAGCAACGATGTTCAAACGGGCGAATACCTGTACGGCAAAAAACCAGTCGTCAAAAAAGCTTGGAATGAACTGCCAACCCGTGCTGGAAACGTCTTTGAGCACTTTGGCGGCGATTTGCAAGGGATTACCAAACGCCTGGATTA
>JANLWR010000738.1:0-1523 GCA_031364625.1 Deinococcales bacterium
GTATCCAACGCCGTTTTTTGTGCGAAGTTTGACGTTTTCCATGTACGCGCCACAATTTGGTTTGGCTCGAGCCGCAATTCTGGCTTTGGCATAAATATTTCCTGCGATAGTGTTGTGCGCTTTTGTTCCACCAGCCATTGCGAACATAAAACCATCCACGAACTCGTGGCGAATTTCTTGGTGTTCCTCGAGTTTAAGGTACTGCTCGAAGGTTAACGGTTCGGTGTTGGTCGCAACTCGAGGCATGAAAGAACTATAGCGCAAATCAAATTCAATCTCGAGTTTGCCCGTCCTTCCTCTCGTCGGGTACAATAAAACGCTTTCTTGGAGGACACTATGAAACCACTGCTCGCCTTAAATTGGAAATTGCAAAAAGGACCTGCCGAAGCCCTCGCGTGGAGCAAATCGCTGCTCGAGAAACTCCCCGCTCCCCTGCCCGCAGATTTGGCGATCATGTCGCCCACGATCAGTTTGAATGCGGTTTCGGGTGTGCTTCTTGGCTCGAAAGTGGCATTTGGGGCGCAGGATGTCAGTGCGCAGAGCAAGGGCGCGTTCACGGGTGAAACCGCCGCCGCCTGGTTGCTCGAGTTGGGTTGTAAATTCGCGGTGATTGGTCACAGTGAACGCCGCGAGTACCACGGTGAAACGGACGCGATTGCGAATGCGAAAGTCAAAGCCACGCAAGCGGCAGGTTTAACACCAATTTTGTGCGTGGGTGAGAAGCTCGAGGTGCGTGAGGCAGGAAATGCTGAAAACTACACGGTGGGGCAACTCGAGGTGGCGCTTGACGGTGTTGAAGTGACGGGTGATGATTCGTTGGTGATTGCTTACGAACCCATCTGGGCGATAGGCACGGGTAAAACCGCCACGCCTGACGATGCCGAAAACATGGGCAACGCGATTCGGGTGTTTTTGGACGGCAAGTACGGCGCGAAATCAGCACACATTCGTATTTTGTACGGCGGCAGCGTCAAACCCGACAATATCAAAGCCTTGTGCGCTCGCAACAACGTGGATGGTGCGCTCGTGGGTGGCGCAGCCCTCGAGTTGGACAGTGTACTTGGCATGTTAAACGCCTTGGCGTAATCTGGTCTCATGACAAAGTTTGGTGTGGTTGGTGCTGGTCAGATGGGTGCGGGCATCGCGCAAGTGGCAGCCTCGAGTGGGTTTGAGGTTGTGCTGCGCGATGTCGAGGTTTCTTTTCTCGAGCGCGGTAAGGGCATCATTGAAAAAAGTTTGGATAAGTTTGTCGAAAAAGGCAAACTCGAGCTTGATGACCGTAATGCCACACTTTCCAGAATTCAGTACACGACCTCGCTCGAGGATTTCACGGATTGCGATTTGGTGGTCGAAGCGATTCTCGAGAACAAGAATTTGAAACTCGAGTTGTTCCAGAACCTTGGACGGATTGTCAAACCGAGCGGGATTCTTGCCAGCAACACCTCGAGCATTCCGATTACGGAACTTGCCACGGCTTCGGGGCGTCCCGCGCAGTTTATTGGAATGCACTTCATGAATCCCGT
>JANLWR010000743.1:0-3206 GCA_031364625.1 Deinococcales bacterium
GATTGCCACAACTTTCCTCAATGGTTTCGTAATCGGCAAGCAATTGCACCGGATGCAAATAATCCGAAAGTCCGTTGATGACTGGCTTTTGTGAAAATTCCGCCAACCCTTCCACCGTCGAATGCAAAAACACCCGCGCCATGATGCCGTCCACCCAACGCTCGAGGTTCATGGCAACGTCACGCACGGGTTCTCGAGTGCCAAGCCCAATGTCGCTCGGCGCAAGGTAAATCGCGTGACCGCCAAGTTGCGTCATGCCGACTTCAAAGGTCGTGCGGGTGCGCAAGCTGGGTTTTTCAAAGATCATGGCGAGCGTTTGCGCTTCGAGCGGTTTTAAACCTTTAAACTCGCCGCGTTTCATGGCGTGCGCGGTGTCCATGACGGCGCGGTACTCGAGCGGGCTGAGGTCGAGGTTGCTTAAGAAATCGCGTCCTTTGAGTGCGGTCATGAAGTGTTCTCCTGTGGGTTTATGCAGGCTCGAGTTTCGTGTCTTTGACGGTTTTCTCGAGGTTCAAACAGGCGCGAGTATACAAGATGTTGCATAAACTTGCAACGTTATTCCAAAGCACCCGAGTACGTCTCAAGTGTATACCGCACCCCGTAAATTCATGGCTTCCAATGCAGGTCTAATTTGCTTATCTTCACGCCAAGGAAACTCGAGCGCGTTCACCCAACGCACCACTCGACCTTCAGGGCTTGGTTCAAGTTGCTCGAGTCTTGCCAGGTAACATCTGCACTGGTCTTCTGGGTCTTCAAACAAGAATTTTATGATTTTGACTCGAGCGCCCGCTTCTTCAAACGCCTCTCGAGTTGCGGCTTCTTCAAAACTTTCATCAGGGTTCACGCCGCCGCCAGGAAACGTGAAAAAGTCGTCGTAAGACACCATCAACATAAAGCTATCCTCGAGAATGCACACGCAGGCACGACCAATTCTGTCTGGGCTGGGTGAAAGATTTGTCATGGTTTCCTTTGTCTGGCTTGGGAAGGGCAAGGCGCATGTCTTCTTGACCATAACCTCACGGGCATGGTCGCCATGCGCCCCTACAAAATATCAATCGTTCACAGTTCATCTTTGTATTTTGCCAGCAATTCCTCGAGTCCTTCGCGCAGCAAACTGGCTTCGGTGCGTCCTGTGGCGTTGGAAAGTTTTGCCAGTCGCTCGAGTTGGGCTTTGGGGTAGTAATTGCTTTTCAAGGTCATCTTGTCTTCGACGTAGATCGCAACGCGTCCGCGTCCCTCGCGTTTGGCGCGGTAGAGGGCTTCGTCGGCGGCGCGTAGAAGGTCGCCAGTGTTTTTGGCGTGGGCGGGTTTGTTGGCAATCCCGACTGAAATTTGGACTTTGCGCGGGACTTCTTTGCTGGCTTCGCGGCTCGAGAAGTGCGTGCGGATTTCCTCGAGCAGAATCAATGCCCCTTCGGCGCTGGTGTCGGGCAGCACGACCACGTATTCGTCGCCGCCGATTCGGGCGACCAGAGCTTCACTTGGCACGCTGCCGACCAGGGTGCGCTCGAGGCTGCGCAGTACCGTGTCACCGCCCTCATGTCCGAAGGTTTTATTGATTTCACTAAAGTTATCCAGGTCGAGGGCGGCGATGCTGAGGCTTTCTTTGGCTTCCAGGACGCTGAGGGCGGCTTCGAGTTCGGCGCGGTTGAAGAGCTTTGCAGGTGTCATGATTTCCTCCAAGTATGAGATCAAACATATATATACTGCTTTAAACATATATATGTCAAGCATATCTCGAGTCTATTGGCTGTTCGGATCAAAACCGAAAAAGATAGTGGTTCTGACCTTTTATTGGCTGCCAAAACCGCGTAAACTCGAGGTATTGTGATGCAATCTCTTAAGTCAAGGATTTGGACGAAACCATGAGCGTAACCAAACGAGGGCTGTTCGATTTCAGCAAAGCCAAAACGGCGTCAACCACACTGGATTTGACGGTGCGCTTGCCTGTCAGTTCGCGTGATGTCTTTAACGATGTCTATTCGGGCAAAGATGCCCTGCGCGACGAAATGCTTTACGGCAACCGCGACCTGATTCGGACGCTCGAGGCTTTGGGTGTGGCGGGTCCGTACAAAATGACCTCGCCTTGGGAGATGACCGACGAACGTGGTCATGCGACCATCAACGCGGGCGGTTACGCCGCCATTCCATTTGGCGACAAGTACCCGCCGATGCTCGAGTTTTTACGCGAATACTTTGAACGTGACACCAGCATGGGACTGCCGCAGCAATCGGCAGCCACCTGGCGGGCGGCGCTCGAGACCAATCTGGTCAGTTTGCTGTCAAAATTCGCGCCTTCCCACGCCGACTCGAGGGTGTTTTTCAGTAATTCTGGGGCAGAGGCAGTCGAGGCGGCGATCAAATTTGTCAAGGCGGCGCGTCCAAAAAGCAAGGAGATCATCAATTTTAAAGGCGCGTATCACGGTAAAACCTTTGGGGCGCTGGCATTAACCCCCAATGCCGAGTACCAAGATTTGTTCCGCCCCTTAATGGGCAACGTCACCACCCTGCCTTACGGCGATGCTGGGGCGCTCGAGAGTGCCGTACGAAAACTGGGCGCGAACAATGTCTGTGCCGTGATTCTCGAGCCAACCCAGGGCGAGGCGGGCGTGATTTCGCCGCCGAGCGATTTCTTGTCGCGGGTCAATGAGCTTTGCAAAAAACACGGTATTTTGATGGTTGCCGACGAGATTCAAACCGGGCTTGGACGCACAGGACATTGGTTTGCCAGCCTTGCGGCGGGACTCGAGCCTGACATTATTACCCTGGCAAAACCTTTGGGCGGCGGCATTACGGCGGTCGGTGCGACCATCGCACGGTCTTGGATTGTTGGCAAAACCCTGGGCGGTTTCTCGAGCAAACGTCACAGCAACACCTTTGGCGGCAACAGTCTGGCAATGGCAATCGGTTTAAAAGCCCTCGAGTTGCTGGTCGATGAGAACCTGCCCGAACGCAGCCTGCGCTTGGGTGCAAAAGGCTTGGAACGCCTGAAAGCCTTGCAACTCAAATACCCCAATTTGCTCGAGGCAGTCCGAGGTGCGGGTTTGTTGATGGCACTGCAATTTAAGACCGTGATTCCACCCAAAATGATTCCGGGACTGGAAGAACTGGTCTCCGAACTTTCGGGCGGTCTGGGAATGCGAATGCTTTACGAGGGTGGTGTGACCGCCAATTTTTCACTCTCGAGCAAACGCGTGATTCGTTTG
>JANLWR010000791.1:0-4669 GCA_031364625.1 Deinococcales bacterium
CTGTTGCCAGTCAAATCGGTCTCGTAGGGTAAACCGTGAACGATGTTGTACAAAATTCTAGCTGCCGCCACGCCCTGTTCAAACAGTGGTTGCCGTACCGTGGTCAGCAGTGGCAGGGTGTACTGACTTTCAGAAACGTCATCGAATCCGGTCACAGCAATCTCTTCGGGAACCCGAAACCCTTGCTCGCTCAGGGTTTTGATGACCGCTTGCGCCATGTCATCGTTGGCGCAGATCACGCAGTCAACACTGTTCGGATGAGACTCGAGAAACTCGAGAAACACTTTTTGAGCCGTGCGGGCTTCAAAATTTCCGGTCAGCACAAAATCTTCTGGCAGACTCAGCCCGTGCTCAAACAGGCTGTTGCGAACGGTCATTTCACGTTCTTGAGATTGCGGGTTGTTCAACCGCCCTCGTATAAAGCAAAATCGTTTTAAACCAAGTGTCAAGATCAAATGTTCCATCAATTCACGCATTCCTTGTGTGTTGTCGGTCAAGACCGATGGAATCTGCGGTAGTTTCCGACCAAAACTGACCACGGGCAAGGGTTGAAAACCTTGAAGAAACTCGAGCAATTGTGGATTGCTGCAACTGTTACCAACCGTTCCAGCCAGGAATAAAATGCCAGCATGGTTTTTTGGATTGATCAATGAATAAATCTGGCTCGCGTTGGAATGCTGGCGGCTTTGAAAATTTAATTCTTGCCCGTAAAAAAGGGTTTCGGACCAGCCAACCGTTCTCAAAAAATCTTTGACCCCAGCCAGAACCGCCGATTGGTATGTGCCGTTGCGATCAACGATAACCGCCAGATTTTGAGGAACCGATTGGTTTTTCATACATTTCTACCCTCTTTAATTTCTTGCCCTGTCAGCTCGAGGTTGACCAAATTTGTTGACTAAAATCAGTTCATGGTGACGTGACCGTAAGGTGGACGGTTGTAAACCCCCAGCAGGTCATCGAGCCGAATCCGAACCAGGTCGCGCAAGAATTTGATGCTGTCAGACACGGGATTGACTTTAGAGCCGGGCGCGTCGTACCAGCGCACCGGGACTTCGGCAACTTTGACGTTAAATTTGCGTGCCAGGTACAGCAACTCGAGGTCGAACGAGAAACCCGAAACTTGTTGTTTGGAGAACAGCTCGAGCGCGGCTTGACGGCTAAACAACTTAAAACCGCATTGCGTGTCCTTGACTTGCACGCCACTGACGACGCGCACCACACCGCGAAGGATGCTCGAGACGAGGTGACGCAAGCGACTTTTGTTCTCTTCGACCGCACCCTCGGCAGCCCTCGAGCCAATGGCGATTGCATGACCGCGCCCGAGTTCTGCCATCAAACGGGCGACCTCCTCAATCGGGGTGCTGTTGTCGGCGTCGGCAAACAGGATCATGTCTCCTCTTGCTGCCAGCACGCCGCGTTTGACCGCGCCGCCCTTGCCGGTGTTGGCGTGACGCAGCACCCGCAGGTTTTGCCAGCCCAGGCTCTCAATGAGGGCAACGGTTTCGTCGCGGCTGCCATCGTCGGAGACAATCAATTCCCAGTTCAGCGTCAGGCTCGAGACGGCAACCGCCATGGCGGCGAGGGTCGGCAAGATGCGCTGGGCTTCGTTGTAGGCGGGGATAACAATGGAGAGGACGGGTTTTTGGCTTGATTGCGTGTTCCATGCTTGAAAGTCTAGGTAGGACATGTTGATCTCCTTTGGTTAAAACTTCTGTTTGATTGAGGGTTTGAAGACGGCGAAACCGAGGGCGGACAATAAAACGCTCATGGCGATGACTTGGACGTAAATGACTTCAAGCGCCGAATGGTGAAACAGCAAAATCAAGATGATCTGTAAGATTGCGGCGGCAAAGACCTGCCAACTGATGGACTTGTTCCCGGTTGCCAGGGCATGGCTGACCATGACGTTGCTGACGGCATACAAACCGCTTGCCAGTGAGTACCACGGCAGCCAAGCCGCGCCGCTTTGGTAGGCGCTGCCAAACAGCACCTGAACCACCGCCTGACCGTAAAGGCTGCAAACCAGCACCATGCCAAGGCTCAGACCGGCGACGGCAAGCAGGGCAAATTGCAGCAACGACGCATGTTCTTGCCCCATCTGGTGGCGTTTGGCAACCATTGGAAACAGGGTTGCCGTGACCGCCCACGAGGCGAAGAAGATCACCCGTCCGATCATGGCGATGGCGGCGTACTGCCCAGCAAGATTGGCGGGCAGTAACGCCCGCACCAAAAGAATGTCGCTGTTGTTGATTAGCGCCTGCGCCAACATGCCTAGCATGGCAGCCAGGGCAAAATGTTGTAACTCGAGGGTCTGGGGTTTGGTGCTTTGGTTTGAGGTTTGAAGCTGGGGTTTGCCGAGTTGTAACCAGGCGAAGACCAACGCGACAATGAGCGACCCCAGCAAGCCGAACACGGCGGCGCTGAGACCTGGGGTCAGCCCCCACAGGCAGAGCGTGATGATGATTTTGCTGCCGTGCTCGAGGATCAGGTTGAGGCTCAGCAAGCTACTGCTCTTGGCTTGTTGTTGACCGCGCAGCGCCCCCAACAGGGCATAGCCGGGCATCAGGACCGCCAGTGCCAGCAGCCAAAGGCTTGGCAGTTGAAAGGTGCTGGCTGCGAGTTGACCCAGAATGCCAAGCGACACGGCGGCAATAAAGCCAAGCCGCAGCGCGAGGCGGTAACTGGCGCTGGCATTACTCGTTTGGCTGTCTCGAGCCGCGAGTTGCTGCATGGCGCTGGGTAGCAAACTGATGACCAGAAAAACGGCGGTGAAGGTCGCATACGTGCCGTACAAGGCTGGCTCGAGCACCCGTCCGAGGATCAGGTTGTTGGCGTAATTGAGTCCGTTGACCAGCAGCATGGCGATAAAGAGCGTGCTGATGCTGCGGATTGGGTGGGTTGTTAAGCTTGCTCGAGCGGTCATGTATTTAATATAAAACATGTTTTTAGTAAAAGATGTTTTTTTATCACATCTATCAATTTATACACTTTTAGAATTCTCAAGCTTCAACCCCAGTTGAAAGAATTCGCGCATTTCACTCGAGCTGCACGCTTTAATTCAGACTTACAGCTTATAGCTTGGAGCTTATAGCCCTGCTCGAGCCAGCTTCATAAGCAGGCTGTTGGTCTGAAATGGTGGTTTGGATTTTTGTCCAGGATCACGCGATACCGAACAAATTGATTTTGCGAAGCAATTCTGCGGGGCTGAACGGCTTGACCAAATACTCGTCCGCCCCAACCTGCCGCCCCATCTCGAGGTCCGCCTGTTGCCCCCTGGCGGTCAGCAGAATGATTTTGGTCACGGCAAGTTCGGGATCAGTCTTGAGGATACGGCACACATCGTAACCGTCATGCTGACCGGGCATCATCACATCCAAAACCACAATCTGGGGTCGCAGCTCACGAATCATCGGCAAGGCTTCATCGCCGCTTGCGGCTTCAATCAACTGAAACGGCGAACGCAACAAGGTCATGCGCACCAACTTGCGCAGGTCGGGATTGTCATCAACAATTAAAATGGTATTTAACATCTTCGTCCTCGAGTCATTTAAGCCTTCATCGCAAGCCTGGGAAACCACAGAATGACTTCAGTCCCCTCAGCAAATTGACTTTGAATTTCGACCTGTCCACCGTGGCGCTCAATGATTTCCTTGACCAAATTGAGTCCCAGACCCGTGCCAGGAATGTTTCCAGAATCGTCGGCTCGGTAAAAACGCTCGAAGACGCGTGATAACTGCTCACCCGTCAGTCCCAAACCATGATCGCGCACAGAGATACCCAGTTGAAAAGCACTCGGGAGGTCGTGTACCGCCTCAGGCTCGAGGATGCTGAGTTTGATCGCGCCGCCATTTGGGGAATACTTGAAGGCATTTGAAATCACATTGCCGAGCGCCTGTTGAAATTTTGCCCCGTCAACCGCCATGCTCGGCAAATCTGAGGGCAGGACAATCTCGAGTCTGTGGCGTTGGTCTGCCGGACTGAAGGCGGTGGCGGTCGCCTCGATCAGTGGCGCAATGGGCTGCGGGACAATCTTAAAGTCTTTGCCCGTCCGAGCCTCGATTCTTGCCAGGTCGAGCAGTTCGTTGAGCAAATTGACCAGACGGTTTGCCTGACGGTGAATGGTTTCGATCAAGTCTTTGCGGGTCGATTCATCAAAATCTTGCATCATCAGCAATTCGGCAAAACCGTAAATGCTCGCCATCGGCGTGCGCAATTCGTGGGCGGCGGTCGCCAAGAATTCGGTCTTCATGCGGCTGACCTCAGTTTCGTGGGTGACATCGCGCAGGTACATCACCCGTCCAATGGTCACATCCTGGTTTCGCATGACCCGCAAGGTGCGTTTTAAAACCCGTAAATTGGGACGGATCAGCGTCAGCGTGTCGGTCTGCGATTCATTGGCGTCAAGGCTACTCAAAAACGGCAAATTCGGATCACTTAAATACTCGAGCACCGAATTGATCTCGTGCTCGTCGCTGATCATGTACTCGTTGTTGCCAATCACCAAATTGCGCTCGAGTCCGGTCATGGCGAGAAAGGCTGGGTTGACATCGATGGCTTTGCCCTTGGCATCAAAAATTAGAAATCCGTCCGGCGAGACGTTAAATACCGAATCCAGTTGACTGGTGCGCTCTTTTAAGTGTTCCTCGGCGGCTTTTTGCTCGGTGATGTC
>JANLWR010000814.1:0-2446 GCA_031364625.1 Deinococcales bacterium
AAAAGTCCTTAGCATTCACATCTCGAGCAAGCTTTCTGGAACGGTTGCCAGCGCTTCACTTGCGGCAAAGGATTTTGCTGGACGGGTGACAATTTTTGATTCTGAAGTCTCGAGCGGCAGCCAGAGCATGATGTGCGAACGGGCGGTTAAACTCTTGCAATCTGGCTCGAGCATTGAGGAAGTCGTGACGGTACTCGAGCGGGTGCGAAAAGTCACGAATTTACGCTTTAGTGTCGGTTCGCTCGATTTCTTAAAGAAAAACGGTCGAATTGGCGGCGCTCAGGCTTTGATTGGCGGGTTGCTGAACATCAAACCCATCTTGCATTTGGTGAACGGTAAAGTTGAGGCGGCAGGTCGGGTTCGCGGCTCTAAAGCGGCACTCGAGGATGTGGTCAACAATTTACGCGCCCTGCAAGCCAAACATGGGCGCGTCAGAACGGCTTACATTTACACCGACAAACCCGAAGATGTCGAACCGCTCCGTGCGGCTGGGCGGGAAATGGGCGTCGAAGAGTTCAGCGTCACGCAAACGGGTACAGTCATTGCCAGCCATGTCGGACCTGGAACGTACGGTGCCTTAAGCGAACCCGTTGATGTCTGATGAACCAACTCGAGGACCTGGTTTTTGAAGCCAATTTTGATCCTTGGGAATCCGTCTCGAGCATTCTGGAACATTCGGGTGAACGTGCAAGCCGTTTAAGGGCGCATATTCTCGAGACGAAATTGATCTACTGGAATTTGATTTGCAGCAGTTTAAAACTCGAGCCAGCGCCAAAGACCTTGCTCGAGTTGATGCACTTTGAATGCCGAATGACGGGGTTATTGAGTTTTGAGCAACGCGCCGTAAAGCTGCAATATTCTGGACGTGAGTTGAGCGTGGCGGCATTGATTCGACTTTCAGCACGGCACAGCATTTGGCACGCGGGGCAGATTGCACTGACTCAGTTTTAGGACACACGCCCCCGGGAAGCAGCGTAAAATGCTACCGTGATCGCTCGAGTTTTTCTGACCATATTATTTTTGCTTGCGCCGTTTTCTATCGCGCAAGAAACCAATATTCCTGCCAAGATAACGCGCCAAGCCATCGTCAATTTTGATTATGACCCCGACGGTGGCAGTATCGTTTTGCAGGTGCTCGATGCGCCAGGAACACAAAAATTTGCGGTGGACAAACTCGAGGTTCGAGCCATTGGCGACGAGGGCGAGAACGGTCGCAGTATTCCCGCCAATCTGGCGCGGATCAATCCCTCGAGTTTTAAAGGCGAAATGGCGCTCAATGAAGGGCAGTGGAACGTGCAGGTCAAGCTTGAGGTTGGTGACAAAATACTCGAGGGCAGTTACTTTTTGAATGTCAGCAAGTCTTCAAGTTCTGGTGTGATTCCGATGGTTCCGCCCAACCCCGAAGTTGGAAGAATGGGGCAAATTGTTGGTTTGATGCTGGGCATTCCGATGGTTTTGGCATTGCTGGCGTTATTTGCTGGGATTGTCGCCAAAAATCGGGCGCAGGCTCGAAGCGAGGCACTTTAAGGCGTAAAGCAAATGGCTTGGCGGGCTGTGGATGTTGACCGAATCTCGAGGTCAAAGCCAATCTCGAAGGAACGCAACCACGGGAAATAGGCGTCAACCACTTTAAACCTAGTTGCGCCGAGTCGAAACGTATTCAGATTCGTTTGCAAACCCATCAGCAATTCTTGGCGCAGATTGTCATTCGCAAAATTCGCCTCGAGCTGCCCCTGACGTAAGCTTGTACGCAGCAAACTCGAGTACAAATAATCGTTGATGTAACCTCGAGCCAGCACAGATTTTGAAGCTTCAGAATTTCCGTAAATTGCAAACATGGTCGCCTGAGCCAAAGCGCTGCCGATGTTGTTCCCTGGCGTTCCCCAGGCGGCAAACCCTGCCAGGTTGGCATAACCGCCAGATGCCACGAGGTCTTGAATCAATTTGGGATTGGCTTGATTGACCGCACCCACATCGGCGAGCGCCACCAAACCGCGACGTTGACCGGCGTTGATCTCGAGCGCGGCGCGATGCGGGTCGCCACCATTGAAGATGTACAACTCGAGGTCAGCAGCTTCACTCCACTCGAGTCCGATGGCTTTGGCTTGATCCTGGACACTTTGCAGCAAGGTTTGTCCTTCATAGGGTGCGATTACGGTGTTGGCTGCCGATGGATCACTAAATTTAAACCGCACTTTTGGCTTCAAATTAAAGCGCTCGAGCATCAAACTGGCAGTCAAGGCGCTGGCAACCTCATCCGCACCAGGATGCACCAAGACGTTCTTTAAACCTCGAGCCTCGACTTCACTGCGAATTTTTGCCCCCTCGAGCGGTGCTGGTGAACCTGGCAGCGCATCGTCCCAAGTGACATACAAGCGCTGCAATGTGCCGTCCGCCGCCCAATCGAGCGCCCTGCGAATCACCTCGAGATTGCGGCTACGGTCAA
>JANLWR010000842.1:0-2749 GCA_031364625.1 Deinococcales bacterium
ACTTGCCGAACGCGCTGGAGTAACAAAACCAATTGCCTATGAACACTTTGGTACTCGAGCAGGTTTGCTGATTGCGCTATTTCGTGACCATGATGATCGTACAACTCAAGCAGTGAACAGCGCCTTAATCGCGGGTGGCAAGTCACTCGAGGATGTCGCCTCAATCCTTGGTACAACTTACATTGACAGTTGTCTTTCGATGGGACCAGAAATCAGCGCGATTTACAACGCCCTGTCTGCCAGCGAAGAAACTTCAGGTTTTAGACAAACCTGGCGCGAGTTCCTGGTTGAAGAGTTTCGTAAAGCCTTTGCAGCGTTCGTAAAACTTCCCAGGAATAAATTTAAGACCGTATTGCTCGGCGTTGTTGGCGCTGCCGAAATCCTTGCCGAAGCCGCCAGCGCAGGGCGAATGTCACGCAACGCAGCAATTGCAGCCCTTGGGAGCATCATGATTGGTGCGCTCGAGAATACTCAAACACACGTGCAAGAAAAAATGCGGCGTCGCAAAAGTTGATGTTAAAGCATTGGGACGCAAACCCAGTGCAACACACTCGAGTGACAGCAAGTGCTTACTTAAAATCTGCGCCAAGCCCAAAATCTTTGGCGTACAAACCCATTTCTGGGAAATCTGGCACACGGTCGTCATACAACCAAGACTCGAGGAATGCCTTCACTTGTTCGCCTGCCAGTTCGTTCACGATATTGACAAAATCTTGATTGAAGGCGTTCGAGAATTTATACCGCTCGAGGTAGGTGCGTAAGATTTTGAAGAACAGTTCATCACCTGTTTTGAGCCTTAAAGCGTGTACTGCCATCGCACCACGATCATAAACGCCACCGTTGAGTGGGTAATCACCCGCTTCAAGCTTTGCTGGCGGAGTGAACCTCGAGTTCAAGAAAATTCCTCCGCCACTACCCGTCAGGTCATGCCAGGTTTGAAAAGTGAAATAGACACGACTAAACGAAAGCTTCTCGATTGCCGCCAGGAAAACAGAAAGCTTCGGAGTGGTTTTGACTTGATCCAAAATTTCTTGACGTTTTTCGGCTTGCAAACTCGAACCGAAAAAACCGTCCAAGATCGTCGCAGCTCGATCACTGTTAAAGTCGTAATGCTGAAGTGAATCTTGCAAATACTCGAGTAATTCAGCTTTGCTACTCAAATACGTGATTTGTCCGTTGACCACACTACGGTATCTTGTTTGAAATCGTTGTGCCAAATAAGTTGGGTCTTGATTATCGTTGATGTACAAATAACCAAAATACTGAGCAAAACCTTCGTGCAAAAACGTTTGAGCATGATTTTGATAGGTGACCGAAGCCCCAAACCATTGATGCGTCATTTCATGCGCCAGAACTTCAGTTTCATCAACGGGGTCTTCTTGGTCATCCGAATTATAATATTTTGGCTCTAATGAAACCAAAGTTTGAGTCTCGAGTCCACCACTTCCAAAAGTATTCGTGGTCAGCACGCCAAAATCTTCAAATGGATACGCACCCAAACGAGTTGTTAAATACTTCATGATCTTCGGGGCTTTGGCGATGATGCCTTTAAACATGCTCGAGGTGGAGTACGAAAAATAGTTACGGTAATGCACCCCGTCAACCGTTCCAGCATCATCGTATTGAAATTCTCCAACCGCAAAAACCAGCATGTAAGTCGTGGTTGGCACACCAATGCGGAATGTACTGGTCGCAGTTTGGTCTGGATTCTCGAGCTTTGAAATCAACTGTCCGTTTGCGGCAACAGTCTCCTCTTTTGGCGCGGTGATGCTCAAGGTAAATGTGGCTTTGTCGGCAGGGTGATCGTTCACTGGCGTCCAAGCCATCGTCATGCTGGGTTGAGACAAAACGCTTAAACCATCCGTGCCAAACACATTCCAAGTATTGCCAATCGTGTTGGCGTTGACTCTCGAGCTTGGTTGACCTTCAAAAACCACGTTAACTTTGAATTTCTTGTTTTTGACAATCGCTTGATCTGGCACAATCATCAGTTCTGGGTCATTGTGCTCAAAACGCGCTGGTTTACCGTTAACAGTCACAGCTTTGACTTCCATTGATCCAAAATCGAGATTGAAACTCGAGAGGTCTTGGGTTGCCATTGCAGTCATGGTGGTCGAACCTGATTCTGACAAGTGATAATCCCTGATTCTGAGCCTGATGTCGTAATCCAGCGCGTCGTAACCACCGTTGCCCATCCACGGGTAAAACGGGTCGTTCAGGCTGCTCGAGCCTGCGGTTTGAGCCAAACCAAATGCATTCAAGATAAAAAGGGCAAGCACAAACACTCGAGCAACAAAACGCATTGGATTCATCAGGTCTCTCCTGAAAGAATCATAACTCGAGGTGCGCTTTTTTGATTGTACTGACTGAAGCTCGAGCCTTTAAACCTTAAAGAACTCTTCGACGTTCAAAATAAACGCCACCGCCCCGCCCACAGGCACTTCGACGGGTTGCGCCAAGAACGGTTCGGGTTGTTCGGCAACGGGCACACCCGGCGTAATAAAACGGGTTCTCGAGCGGCATTTGTCTTGCACGATTTGTTTTGCCGTCTCGAGGTCGGTTTCACTGACCCCCAAGAGCAGGGTGGTGTTGCCCTCACGCAGAAACCCGCCAGTGCTGGCGAGTTTCGTGACGGTAAGGCGTTTTTGCGTGAACTCTTTGACCAGTGCCGCCGCGTCCGCATCTTGAACGATCACAACCATAAGTTTCATGGTTGAAAGTGTAGCAAATCTTGGGCAGAACATTTCTC
>JANLWR010000902.1:0-1987 GCA_031364625.1 Deinococcales bacterium
CCCACAACCCACCAACCACGCCCCCACTGCCGCCTTCACGACCCTCGAGACTGTCCAGGCAGGAACACCGCTGGCGTTTGATGCCAGTCCCTCGAGCGACCCTGACAAGGACGTTCTGACGTTCACCTGGGATTTCGGCGACGGTGTGCGCGGCGGCTCGAGTCTTTTGGCGCATGTTTTTAACAGCCCAGGAAGTTTTACCGTGCGCCTGACCGCCACTGACCCGTCTGGCGCAAGCTCGAGCACAACCAAAACCATCACCGTCTCGAGCCGTCCCGCGCCTGGGGTTGCGGTCAGCGTTCTGGGAACAGTGCGTGACTCGAGCGGCGCGGTGTTGGTTGGGGCGAGTGTCGAGCTGGTTGGTGGAGCGCCTGGGATTCTCAGTGACGCGGCAGGCAAGGTCACGCTTTCACTGGCGACAGGCACGCCAAACACCTTAAGAATTTCAAAAGCTGGCTACGCCGAGCAGTACAAAACCCTCGAGTTACCACTGACAGCCTCGAGCGGTTTTTTTGAGGTTGTACTATCACCACGCGCACCAGATCAGACGCTTGATGCGGGCGCTGGCGGCAGCCTCTCGAGCAGCGATGGTGCAAAGTTGACCTTGCCTGCTGGGGCGCTGATGGACGGAACTGGAAAACCAATTGCTGGTTCAATCAACGTTAATTTGACCTCGGTGGATGTGACCGATAGCAGCAAAGTGGCGTTGTTTCCCGGAGCATTTTCAGGTATTTTGCCGTCAGGCAGCTCGAGTCCGATTGTCAGTTTTGGCACGACCGAATACGCGCTTTCGCAAGCTGGAGCACGGCTTCAACTGGCATCGGGCAAAACCGCAAGCATCGAAATACCAATTTTCGCCAGCCTCAATTTGGACGGCTCGAGCCTTAAGATTGGTGACACGCAACCGCTCTGGTCGCTCGATGAAAAAACGGGAATCTGGGTGCAAGAAAGCACAGGAACAGTGGTCGCCTCGAGCGCCAGCCCGAGTGGGTTGGCGCTGCGTGCCACGGTATCGCATTTTTCGTGGTGGAATGCCGACATTGGGTTTGACCCGAGCCTACCCAAACCCAAATGCGAACCCGACCAGTCGATTCCTGGGGCAACAAACTATTTTGCCAACGAAACCATTTGCAACATGATCGCCGAGATGGATCGTGGTCTGGGCAAAACCGCAACTCGAGTAGAACCTCGAGCCACCCCGCCGCGACTGCCTGGATACCGTGCTAGCACCACCATTCCAATTCCAGGTGGCGTGGGATTGGCAATCCCTGCCAACAACAACGTGATTTTGCGCGGTTGTGCGCTGGGCGGAACATGGTGCGGGCAGGTTACGGTCAATAAAACGCCTGGCTCGAGCGATGAGGTCATCATCAAATTGCGCCCAGTGGATATCAGTGCGCTTTCGGTGGCAATCGTCAGTCCGGTCGGTACGGTTTACGCTGGCTCGAGTGTGACTTTGAAAGCGGTGATCAATTCGAGCTTGCTGCCGGACAAACTCGAGTTTTTCAAAAACGACGTATCGATTGGTGTGGCGGCAAACTCGAACTTTACCTGGTCTACGGGCGGCATCGCCGAGGGGACTTATTCCATTACAGCAAAAGCCACCGTTGGCTCAGTCACCGTGACCAGCGCCCCCGTGACCGTAATTGTCGATCATGGTTTCCCAACTCTTATCTCGAGAAATCCTGTCGGAATCGGTAGTCTCAGTTCCGCAATTCAGGCGGTCTTTTCCGAAGCGATACTGACCTCGAGTTTGACCGACGCTTCGGTAATTCTAAAAGTCAACGATGTGGTGGTTGGACGCAGCGTGGCGCTCTCGAGCGACCTGAAAACCCTGACCATCACGCCAAGCGCCGCCTTGCCTGTTCCCTCGAGTGTCAATGTCAGCTTTGGCTTTTCCACCAACAGCCTGACCGATTTGGCTGGAAATGCGCTGCTTGCACCAACAACGGCGTGGACTTGGGTCAATTCTGCCTGGTCGCCCGTC
>JANLWR010000904.1:0-2485 GCA_031364625.1 Deinococcales bacterium
GCGGTGGTGATCTACGGCGGCACGCCGATGGATGATCAAATCCGCGCGCTCGAAAATGGTCCGCATGTCGTCATCGGTACGCCAGGTCGCATCATCGATCAGGCTTTGGATCAAACGGGTTTTACCAATACCAGGTTCGCCCTCAATCAGAACAATTCTGCCCTGACCACTTTTTGCTTGTGCCATGACTTTAAGACAGGCTTCGCGGATTTGAGAGCGCCCGACCATCGGCAGTCCAAGCCCAAGTTCGGCGCTTGGGTTGTGAATGTTTGATCTCGACTGACCAGACTGAATGCGTTCCGCCAAAACCCGCATTTTGCCGGAAACCAACTCGCCGATATCAGCCAAGGCTCTGCGAAAAAACTCAAAATGATCTCGAGCCTCCGACGAGCGACCCAACACCAAACACGTCCGAATCACGGTGGCGTTGGCACGTTCACCCAGTGGCTCGAGCCTGATTTGGGCTTTCGCCAAGCGAATCACGTCTTCCAAATCGCCCGCATTTTCTGCCAGGTGCTCGAGTTTTCGCAATGCCGCAATCAGTTCAACTTGCCATTGATCTCGAGCCTCAAAGACCCAGTCGTCGTTAAAACCTTTGAGTAATTCTTTTTGACTGGCTTCAATGACGTTTCGCACAACTTGGGTATCGTGTTCATGAACGCGGTTCAGTTGCTGACGCAATAAATTCAGATCGACCAAAGTCTTGTTTGTCTCGAGTTGGAGGCTGTCACGATCCGCCAAAAACACGTCCTGCCCAACCGATTGCGCCACGCGCCACATCAATTGACTGAGGTTTTTGCGCCCTGTTCCAGTACGCTCGGTCGCCCAAAAGACATCCACCAGAGCATCACGGTCATGGGTTTGAGCATAAAATCCCAGGTACGCCACCAAATGGCGCTCGAGTTTGGAATGAAACTTCAGGCTGAAACCTTTGGCGTTAAAAAGGGCAAATTCACCCAGAAGGTTGATTTGAATCAAATCATTCATAAAACTTGCCCATGTGTACCTGATCTTATCAGGTCAAAGATGATCGGATTTTATTGTTGATTGCAGTTGCATTGCTTCCCAATCGCTTTTCAGCATGGCATACGCCGCATGATCGACAAGTTGACCGCGAAGTGTCCAGACCTGGCGTAAAATACCTTCAAACTGAAAACCCAAACGTGTCGCCAGCGCTCGAGATTTGAGGTTGTCCACGTGCGCCTGTAACTCGAGGCGGTTTAAACCGAGGTCATCGAATACAAAGCCCAACATGGCAAGCACGGCTTTGGACATCAAACCGCGACCTGCAATATGACCAGCAAGCCAGTAGCCAATCATCGTGCTTTTTGCTTGCCGATCAACGGGAAAAAATAAGATTCCTCCAACCAAGCGATTCTCGAGCCACAACCCAACCCAAGGCAATCCATCTTCGGCGTAACGGGTGATGCCACGCTTAATAAAATTCTGCGCCTCCTCAAGCGTTTGAATCGTGTGACCCCACTCGAGCCAGACGCCCAAATGCTCGCGGTTTTCAGCGACAAATGCCAGAAAATCTTGAGCGTGACGCAACTCGAGAAAACGTAAATCAGCGCCGTCGCCCAAGTCATGTTTGAACATGCCCTATCAAAACACATTCTGGTGCTCGAGGGCATTCTTGAAACGGCTTATCACGTCCACTGGTATGGGTCGAACAACCGACTGTACTCGTCCATCGCAAAACGGTCTGTCATGCCCGCCAAATAATCACACACGGCACGTTCCAGCCCGACCAAATCCACCCTGGCTCGTGCGCCGCCCGGCATCATGCTGGGACGCTTGATGAAGGCATCGAACAATGCCCTGAGAATGTGCTCGGCTTTATGGACTTGGCGTTCCTTGCGGTAATGACGGTACAAATTGGCGTACAAAAACGCTTTCAATTCTTTTAACTCGAGCATGACAGTCTCAGAATGACAAACCAAAGTGCTTTTTGCCAGCCGAACATCGGTCAGACTTGAGATGCCCTGCTCGAGTTTGGAATCGGTGGTCATGATGATGTCGGTAATCACCCAACCCAGCAATTCTCGAATCAGTACCCGTCGTTCAAATTCACTGACTTGTTTGGGATCAACACCAAGCTCTGTTGTGAAACGCTGCCAAACTTTTAACTCGAGCAACATCTCATCCGTCAATAAACCACTGCGCAATCCATCGTCCAAATCGTGGGTATTGTACGCCGTCTCATCGGCAATGTTGGCAATTTGTGCCTCGAGCGACGCAATCCAATTTGGCTCGAACGCCTGAACTTCCCTCAAATCCGATTCGGTTTCGTGTTTGACCATGCCCTCGAGCGTCTCCCAAGCCAGGTTTAAACCATCCCAGTCGGCATAGCGCTTCTCGAGCTTGGTGACCACCCGAAAAGACTGTTTGTTGTGGTCAAAACCGCCAGAGCCACGCATCAACTCGTTCAAAATTCGTTCGCCCGCATGACCGAACGGCGGGTGTCCAAGATCGTGCGCCAACG
>JANLWR010000928.1:0-2527 GCA_031364625.1 Deinococcales bacterium
TCACTATTAAAGGAATCATCATGAACAACAAAGACATAGCCAATGACACCATGAAAATACTTGACGCTGGATTTTTTCAAATTGGAGATGGTATCTGGAATATTCGTAACACCCTCGAGTTTGCAGTACAAGACACCGAGCTTTTTCTTGGCTCAGAACCCGAACTCGAGTTTGCAGGCACTGGAACAACCCAAACACGAATTGAACTCACCAACGAAACTTCGCTGCAAGCATTGGCACGACTGGCTCGAGAAAACACCGACGAAGTGATGTGCTTAAATTTTGCCTCGGCAAAAAATCCTGGCGGCGGTTTTCTGGGTGGCGCACAAGCCCAAGAAGAAAGCCTTGCCCGCTCGAGCGGCTTGTACCCGTGCTTGCTGGCACAACCGAAGTTTTACGAATTTCACCGCAAGCAACAGAATCTGCTCTACTCAGACCGCATGATTTACAGCCCAAGTGTTGCCGTTTTCAAAAACGATGCCGGTGAAAACCTTACGCCTTACAACGCCGCATTTATCACCTGCGCCGCGCCAAATGCGGGAGCGGTTGCCAGCAACCAAGCCCAAAGCATTCCG
Organism: Deinococcales bacterium; assembly: GCA_031364625.1. Taxonomy (GTDB): domain Bacteria; phylum Deinococcota; class Deinococci; order Deinococcales; family JAAFIG01; genus JANXTZ01. The sequence goes on from JANLWR010000928.1 coordinate 576, forward strand.
CAAATTCCCGAGGTTCTCGAGCAACGTGCCGCGCTGGTGCTTGGTTTGGCAGCTCTGAAAAAGCATCAACGACTTGTGCTTGGCGCATGGGGTTGCGGGGTGTTTCGCAATGACCCGAAAATGGTGGCTCGAGTCTTTAAGAATTTGCTCGAGAATAAGTTTAAGAATGTCTTTGAAGAAGTGGTATTTGCCGTGTACGACAATTCCAAAGGCAAATCTGTATTCTCGGCGTTTGAGAGGATTTTGAAGGAGTACAAACCATGACCCCATTACAACGTGCTCGAGTTGGGATGGAAGGCATTCCGAATTCTTGGCGTGCGGCTCGAGAAGAATTGCAAATCTGGGAATCAACATGAAATACATCCAATGTCCAGCCGAAGCCAACCCGCACCATCTCGAGCCAACCCTTTTTCTGGCGGGTGGAATCTCGAATTGCCCTGATTGGCAGTCAGAACTGACCGCAAAACTCGAGCGCACAAATTGGACGGTTCTCAACCCGCGTCGCAAGGATTTTGATGCGGGTGACTCGAGTCTTGCAGAAGTGCAAATTGAGTGGGAGTTTCGGCATTTGCGGCTTGCCAGTGCGATAGCGTTTTGGTTTCCGCCAGAAACCCTTTGCCCAATCACGTTGTACGAACTGGGCGCGTGGAGCATGACGAACAAGAGGCTTTTTGTTGGTGTTGACCCAAATTATGGGCGGCGTTTGGATGTCAAAATTCAAACCAAACTCGCCCGTCCTGAAGTTGTCATTCTCGAGTCTCTGACGGATTTGGCGATAGCTTTGCAAGGAGGTATTTTATGAATATTTTAGGTCTTTTGATTCCTTTTTGGGTGTTTGATTGGACTGGATCAATTTGTGTGATCGTTTCATTGATTTACTTGTTTCGTAAATCTTCAACTTACTGGCATTGGAGCAACGCAAGTCTTGTACCGTATTTTTTGCTGTTCATTGGTGGTCAAGATTGGATGTTGGCTGGTTTGCAAGTTTCGTACTTAATTTTTGGAATTCATGGTCTGTACTTATGGTTTCTCGAGCATCAGCGCGATAGGGGAGAGATCAAATTTAACGAACCAGTTTGGTATGCCGTGACTTGGGTGGCAAGTATTGCGATTTTTTTATATACGGTTAAAGTGACGGATTTCAAAGCCAATCCTTGGAATTGGGTTCCGTTTGTTGCCGTGTTGTTTTCTTTAATTGCAAATTTTGGCACAACGCGCAAATGGGCTTGGAGTTGGGGTATTTGGATTCTGGCGAATGTTGCTTATGCCGTTCATTTCTGGCATTTGGGAACAGACTATCGAGCACAATTTGGATTGCAATTCGTGCTGGCTGCCATGTCCATTAAAGGTTGGATGGACTGGGCAAACGATGACAGGCAAATTGAAACTCGAGGCATAAACCGTGTTGAAGCCGTTTCGTGATGGTTTGGTGGTTGGGAAGTTCGCACCACCGCACAAAGGGCATCAGTTGTTGCTCGAGACAGCGTTAGATCAGAGCGAAAACGTTACAGTGTTGGTCTACTCGAATCCTGATTTCCCAAACATGCTGTCCGAAACTCGAGCTTCCTGGATTCGTGAGTTGTACCCAAGTGTTTCCGTGTTCGTGCCAGAAAACCCACCACATAACGATGCGGACGATTTCACGCAACGCGAATTTGTCAAAGCGTATCTCGAGTATCAAAAGATTTCGGTCGATGCGGTGTTCACCAGTGAAACTTACGGCGCGGGATTCGCGGTTCATATTGGCGCAGAGCACGTGCTGATTGACCTCGAGCGATTGCAAATCCCGATTTCAGGAACTCGAGTTCGAGAAGATATTCACGCAAGCCGTGAATTGCTTGCCGCAAAAATTTACAGGCATTTTGTGCAAAAAATTGTTTTCATGGGTGCGGAAAGTACGGGCAAAAGTACACTCACCGAAGCCTTGGCAAAAAAGTATCAAACCAATTTTG
>JANLWR010000932.1:0-7450 GCA_031364625.1 Deinococcales bacterium
CGCTGATCACAAACGGCGTGCCCGTAAAACGATACGTTGCCACAGGGTACAAACTGGTCAGTAAAAGCGCGTAATCGATCACCCTCGAGATCACCTGGGCGCGTTTGAGCCTTGGGGCTGAGGTGCGCGGGTCTTTAAAACGGTACGAATCGGCAATATACGCGGCTTGATGAATCACATGGACGCTCGCCCAAAAGAAAAAAATCGTGACCAGCAAGGTCAAATTAACAATTGCCAGGGTCACAACCAAAACGGGCATCAACAACGAACCCCAAGTGTACTTGGCGTAACGCTTGCGAAAATTGGGTTCCATAAAGGTCATGGTGTAGGTCGCAAACAAATGCGGACCACCGATAAAGGCTGTCACCAACAAGTCAACAATCACGTTGGGTGTAAAAATGCCTTGAAAATTATTGATGGTGCTAAAACTCGAGATTTGATTTGCCAAAATTGCGGCAAAATGAGGCACGACCAACAAGACGCTCGAGAAAATAATAAACGTAAGGTCGTAAAACGGCGAGATCAGCCACAAACCTCGGCTCGAGATTCGAGGTTTTTTGGTGGTACTGGATTTGATTGGCATTGTGGTCATGAGCAGCCCCCTCGCAAAAAATCTGAGACAACAACCGAACAGTTGCCCGAAGTTTAGCGCACAAATCAATAAGTTCAAAGAACTCGAGTACAGTATTGTGCTTGGCAAGCATCAAAATAGTTTTTTAAGTTGCAAAATCTTCGGTCAGCATTTCAACTGCCAGTTTGCCCGAAAGCATGACGAGCGGCAACCCGCCGCCAGGGTGGGCGCTGCCGCTTGCCAGGTACAAGCCGCGAAGTTTGTTTGAACGATTATGAGGGCGCAAAAAGGCGCTGCCCACGCTGTTGGAACTCGTGCCGTAAATCCCGCCACGAAAGGTTCTGTAGCGCGTCTCGAGGTCAGTTGGGGTCATGATTTGCTTGACCCGAATGCGGTCACGGATGTCCACGCCGTAACGGATGAGTTTCTCGAGAATCAAATTTGAGTACGTTTCACCGTAGTCTTGCCAGTTGACTCGCCCCGTCGGCGGGGCATTCACCAGCACAAACCAGTTCTCCATGCCCTCGGGCGCTTGACTCGGGTCAGATTTGCTCGAGATCGTCACGTAAATCGTTGGGTCGGTCACCGCCTGCAAATCCTCGAAAATCTGTTTGAACTCGAGGGCGTAATTTTTGGAAAAGAAAATGTTGTGATGCTCGAGGTTGGGCGTTTGACCTTCCAAACCCAGCAGCATGACAAAACCGCTTAAACTCGGCTCGAGTTTCTGGCTTCTGGGGTCAAATTGGGCTTCGAGCAGGTCGGTGTACAAATGCGCGGCATCGGCATTGCAAATCACGGCATTGGCTAAAATTTTTCGTCCATCCTCGAGTTGTACGCCCTCGACTTCAAAACGTTTTCTGTCAGGCATCACACCGTCGGTGACATCCTCGAGCAAGATTTTCGAGACGCTTAACCCAAACTCAAATTGCACGCCCAACTTTCGCGCCAGTTTCTCGAGCGCCACCCCAATCTGGTACAAGCCGCCTTTGACGTACCAAGCCCCGTAAGCGTACTCGGAATACAAAACCGTGGACAGCGTTCCAGGGGACAGATACGGACTCGAGCCTGTATACGTCGCGTAACGCCCAATAAACTGCCGCATTCTGGGATCACGAAAAAAACGTTTCGCCAAACCGTGCAGGGTCGGAATCGGCAGCAACGCCGTTAAATCCATCCACGGCACGCCATTTTTGACAAAATCCCAAGGACTTGAGATGGCAGACTCGAGAAACGGCTTGCGCGAACCGCGCCACGCCCGCGCCGCATGACCAAAAAACGCGTTGAAATCCTCGCCCGCGCCAGGACTGAACGCCTCGAGCGAGTCCATCATGCGCGGCAGATCGGCGAAAGCATCAAAACCTGTACCATCGGCAAATTGATAGCGGCAAACAGGTTCGAGCCGCACCAGTTCCAAATAATCCTCAAGTTTTTCGCCAGCCGCCGCGAACAATTCCTCAAACACCCAGGGCAGTGTCACCAAACTTGGACCAGTATCAAACTTAAAACCGTCAAGCTCGAGCAGGTTAAGTTTGCCCCCAACGCGCTCGAGGCGCTCAAACACCCGAACCTTATGCCCCAGCGCCGCCGCCCGAATCGCTGCCGCCAAACCACCGACCCCAGCGCCAATAACCACCAGCTCGAGCGGCTTCATGAAGGGCGTTTGCGCCTTGGGAATTCGCCAGTCTCGAGCAACACCGAAGGCGTGCTGTTTGATGGTTGACGCAAGTCGTAAGCCCTGCCCTTCCAACGCACCCGACCAGTCGTGTACCAAAAAACACTTTGCAGGCTGATAGCAGTCCAGGCAAGCACCGAAACGGGATGAAAGACAAAAAGCCGCCAACCGTAACCCGATACGACATCGGCAAGAAACCGTGGAAACAGGCTGAGGATTACCAACAACCCAGTCTCGAGGTTTGGTTGAAACGCCAGCAATATCCAAGGCAGGACATATAAAATCAAATTAAAACCCAAAACCCCAATCAGCGCCAACAAATTCGCGCCAAAGGCAGGATAGGCATTCTTGGCATACCCCGCCCAAGTCTCCTGGAAGCTCGAGTACATGAATGTCCGCACGACACCAACCGCATTGAGCAGGACAAACTTGCCGCCATTTCGTTTGACAAGACGCGCCAAACTCATATCCTCGATCACACTGCCACGAACTGCCGCATGACCACCAATTTTTTGGTAAGTATTTTTGCGAAAGCACAACAATTGACCGTTGGCTGCCACCGCCAAAGGAAACGCCCGCATTGGTACAAACCACATTGGTAAGAACGTAATCAAGCTCCACTGTTGTAAGGGTTGAATCAAACTCGAGAGCGGGTCGCGGCAGGCTTGTTCTGGCCAGGCGCTCAGGGCATCGGCGTTGGTGCGTTCAAACCCTTCACGAATCAAACGAACGCCGTCAGACGCCCATTGCGTGTCGGCATCGGTAAAAATCAGAATCTCGCCAGTGGCAGCCAGCGACAATTGATGGCAGGCAAAATTCTTGCCGAGCCAGCCCGTTGGTAAATCTTGACTTGACAACGCCACAACCCGAGAATCTTGTTTGGCAAAACGCCGCACCACATCCAAAGTATCGTCGCTCGAGTGGTCGTTCAGAACGATCACTTCAAAATTTTGGTCATCTTGGGACTGCATTGAAGCCAGAAGGCGCTCGAGATTGACCGCCTCATTTCGGGCGGGGATAAGCACGCTAACTCGAGAAATTTTTTGAGCTATAACCTTATTTTTTCGCCTTAACGGCACAAAAAAAAGCAAATTCAACAATGCAAAAACGCCTTGAAACCCAAGAAGCAGCAACCCAAACTCGAGGCTCATAGCCAAATCCCCAACCTGCGCCGCACGGCGTCCCAACCCTGCTGGGCGCTCGGTAAACCACGCAAAATGGGCGCATATCCCTCGAGATTGTTGTTCAACAAATCCTGATGCAAACGGTCAGCCTGCAAGGTCAATTCGGTTGAGAGTGCTGCGGTCAAACTCGAGACACTGGCTTCAGCGACATCAAACGACGTGCCAAGCCGCATATACGCACTCGGACGCGCTTCCAAACCGTACTCGAGTCGCATGGCGACAGGGCAAAGCTGAACTTTAACGCCCGCCTTTTCGCACATCAACACCAAGCTTGCCAACCCAGACTCGAACACAATCGGACGCGCAAACGGACCCATGATCTCGCCAGATGGGAACAACAAGACCGCCCTCGGGACTTCAGCCTCGAGTTGCGCCCGCGAGTAACGCAACGCGCCGCGAACACTGGCGACGCTGGCACGGTTGACGCCAAACGCGCCCGCATAACGCAAAAAACCGTACTTTGCCAGATTCTCTTCAAGCATCAAAACCCGAAACTCGAGCTTCAAAAACTGGCAGAGCGCCAAGATCAAATGCCCATCCCACCAACTTTGATGCGTGGCAAAAAAAATCGTGGGTAACGGCGGCACCGCTTGCTCGAGATGCACCCGTACATCGGCAAAATGACCACGCACCGTAGACACAAGGTAAGTCCGCACGAGTGGCGTCAAAATGGGATGGGTTAAAGCCTCAAGCATTGCCCAACCTCAGCAACCGAACAGGCGGACGCTTGAGTAATTTCAAAACGGCAGGAACAGCAAAAATGCCCATGCAGACAAAACCAGCCAGCGCCACAACAGGTTGTCCCCACCAGAACAAATTCACCACGCTCGAGCCGAACCAAGTCCAGACATACGCCGCCACGGGCAGCACGCCAAACCAATCGGTTCTGACCGAGGGTGATGGCGGAAAAAACCTAAAAAACAAGCCAAAAACAAGTAGCGCCGTGACAAACCAACCCGCATAATTCTCGAGCGGAATCCCAAGATATTCGCCGTGACGCAGCCAGACCCAATACCCTGTGCGCACCATTTGAGGGTCTAAAAAGACATCCCAAGCCGTTAGCGCCAGCGCCGCCACCGGCACCGCCAAACGCAAGGGCGCAATTAAAACCGCCACCCGAGCGGCAGGGTACGCCATCATCAACCAGCAGATTGGCACAAGCACTGGAACGCCGAAAACAGCCACGCCAAGCTTGGCGGTATAGGAGTACCAACCATAAGGAACGCCCGTATGAACGCTGAGCACCTCGCTGCCGCCCGCCACAACAAAACAGATCAGCAACAACCCAAACGCCGTCCTAAAACCTACGGAGACCCAAAGGTGCGAAAACGAGAACAGCGCAAAAGCGACGACAATCACCAAACTCCCAACCCGCTCGAGCGAGTCTGGCAGTAGAGAATAAAGTGGTTGAGCCAGCAAATGAACCACAAAAAACGCCCACACCAAAACTCGAGCGACAGATGTGGCGGAGCGCGACTCGAGCATATCGGTATCGTACACGGAATACAGTCAATACTTTGACAACCTACGCCACAAATGCAAAAAGCGCACCAAAAAATGATGCGCCCTGAAAGCTCAAAGACCCAACTTTAATCTGCGGGATTGGCTTGACGATCTAAGCCCATACCAACCGCTTGAACTGGAGTTGGTTCTTTTAAGGCTTCGATCAAGAAAGGGACAAGCAAACCAATCAACAAGCCCAAGACTGCGGCAATCAGCACTGGCGTGCTGCCAGGATTTGACTTTCTGGATGGTGGATATGCCTCAACCAGCACTTGCGCCAAGTTACCAACAGAGGCTTGCTCGAGTCGCAAATCCGAAAGTTTTTGTTTTAACGCCTTATACGCATCTTGAGACACCGTATAGTCTTCGGTTAAACGCTGGGTTTTAACCACAGATATTGCGACTTTGCCCCGTAACGCTAGAATCCGAGCATCGAGTTGCTTTTCCCGAACCAAGTAATTGTCAAGGGTGGATTTTTGAAGAGCAACCGAAACCGTTAAATCGTTCAATAAACTTTTCAAGCGTTGATACTCAGGGTTTGGATTGTCCAGTGTCAAATCTCGCTCGTTTGGGCTACGGACGCTGGCAAATTGTGCAAGTCTTGATTTTAAAGACACATAGATACCACTGGAAATACTTGACTCGAGTTGTATATCTGCCAACTGCTTATTTAACGCAGCATTGCTATTGCGCAAAGCCGTTAATTTAGGCTCGAGTTTGGCTTTCTCGGCGGTAATGGCTGCCCGTTCAGTCTCAGTGTTCTTGATTTCCCCCTGCAAAGAAATAGAGCTTTGCAACAAACCTTGGTACAAAGGGTTGACTTCCTGGTTTTTCAGCTTGACACCAATCAAATCCGAAAGTTTGCTGCCATTTTGAGATGCAATCGCAAATGTTGCTGGATCGCTGGTAATCTCACGCTCAAGCACCAATAATTTAGGTTGACCTGCAAGTTGCGCACGAACTTCTGTCAATCTCGAATTTGAAATTGTTAGTTCAGTGGTGATTGATGCAAGGCGATTGATGATTGAGCTGATACGTCCCAATGTTGTGCTTTCTTGCCCACCTAAAATAGCCATATTGTATTGGCGGTTGAAGGCAAGCAGACGATCTCGAGCCGCATAATATTTGATTCTGGCTTCACCCACCTGACGGGTTAACTGCCCACGGACTTGTTCTAAATTACCACCAGCCAAAGAAGCCGCCTCTGCGCCTCCGACTTGGGCGATCACATTTTCTGCCCTAAGGTAATTCACCCTTTGGGCTTTCTCCTGGACTTGCGCTTGAACCAGCGCTTGCTTGGTTTGAACAATCAAATTGATCAAAGCCGTTCGTTCTGAAACCGCATTGTTTAACTCGCCTTGATCAAGCGTTAAGGTGCTTTTTGTGGTGTACTCCAAATATGCCGCCTGCGCCAGATCACGGGTCTTGATTGACTTGTCAAGTTCGTTAGAAACAGTTTCAATTGAACTCTCCATCCGAATTTTTGGCAGCTTATTTAAAGCCATTAAAGTTTGTTTCGTCCACTCATTTGCCATGAACGCAGCCAAGCGTGACGTTGGAGCTTCGACCGCCAAGGTGACTGTCGGTACCAGAATTTTGTCAGGGGTTGCACCTATTTGTGGTTTGGTGAATTTGACTTTGGTTTTCTTTTGCATACGATCAACATCAAAATCATTTCTTAACCAAATTGCGGGAACATCTGGTTGAGCTTGTACGGCTTTCAACACCGCTGCCAGGACAGGATAAGAATTGGCAACAGACTCCATCTGCGAATTGCTAAAACCTTGAACATCTTCAGTTTGAATTTTGTTTTCAAACGAGGCTTTGAGTTGGCTACTCTGAACGGTAAACGTTGACTCCGCTTTAAAAATTGGAATCATCAGGAAGAGGGCATAAATTGCCCCCAAAATGGCAAAGACCAGCGGGAAAATTAAAATCCAACGGGCATGTTTGCGGAAGATAAAATAAATATCACGTATCGAAATCTCGTCTTGCACTTTCACTCCTTTAACACCTAGAAAACGTTCAACATCGATTCAATCTCAAAACTCGAAAATTATACATCAAGTCCATGAAAAACCAGTTCATCATTCCTGCATATCTTAAGAAAAACCGTTCAGTACGTCAGAATCCAACCACCACAGGGTATCGGGCGTCGTAACCTGATCCGCAGGATACATCCCGCGTCCAAGATGAGCAAAAATGCTGGCTTTGGCAGCGCCAGTCACAAAAAATTGTGCAACCCGAGCCGCATTGATCGTGGTCAATCCCAAGCTGACCCTGGCGACTTGAGGGCTTAAATCTGGGTTTGGGAAGGCTTCAAGCACCCAATCTGGATTCTCGAGGGTGGTTTGATTTGGAAAGAGTGAGGCGGTGTGACCGTCATTGCCAAGCCCAAGGTGAATCAAATCAAACACGGGTACACCATCAAACATCACCTCGAGTTGAGACTGGTACTCGGCGGTTGCGGCAGTTGCGCCCATTTCGCCCTTGATGCGGTGAATGTTTTCATGTGCAATA
>JANLWR010000935.1:0-1632 GCA_031364625.1 Deinococcales bacterium
ATCAAAAGACAGTGGAATCGTGGCTTTGTCGGCGGCGATTAAAGCGTCAACAACTTTATCGACGTTTCCACCTGCCAGAAAGTGAGCCTCGAGTTTGCCCTGATGAACGTCAAGCAACCCCGCTTTACGGGCTTTAATCAGTGGGTAAATGATTCGGCTTGGGTTAACCCGTCTAAGCCGCATTCCAACCAGTGATCCCAATCCAACATAAACGCCGGAAGCGAGGGCTGAAATCCACAAACCCGTAGGAATCACGCTGAACAAAATAATGTAGACAACAACAACCAAAACGCCGATCAAAATAAGTGGGGTCACTTGTAAATCCTCCTTGAATTAAGGGCGATAAAGCCAAATGGAAAGCTTCTCAATTCTACTCGAGTTTAAGTCAAAATGAGCTTCAAGCTTTAATTTCCTTGACCAGCACGCGCCGACCTTCAACACTTAAAACCTGAACTTTAGCGCCAACATCAATAAATTCACCGTCACTGACCACATCAAGACGTTCACCCTCGATGTTCGCCATACCGCTTGGACGTAAATTGGTGATGGTCACACCAAAACGACCCACAAGATTCGGTACAACTTGGTTGCTCGAGCTTGCGCTACCTCCAGCCAGACTGGTTTGCAAGAAAAAGCGTTTGGTGAGCGTTGATTGCGGTAGTAACCAAAGCACAATGCCCAGTCCCAGACCCCCAATGGTCGCGCCCACACCTGCCACCGTCCAGAATTGATCGCCGTATTGAAGATAAATGCTGCCCAGAATACTGGCTAAACCCAACAAGCCCACCACAGTTGAACCTGGAATCAGAACAATTTCTGCGACCAGTAACAATAAGCCAGCAATCAAGAGCAGCAACGCCACGCTCGAGCCGTTGCCTGAAAGCCATGAGCCTGCAAAGTATGCCAGCAAGCTGACACCGCCAACAATGCCAGGCAATGCCACGCCAGGATGCAGCAGTTCAATCAGTAAACCGATCACCCCGATTGCCAACAAAATGCCTGCCACAATCGGTTGCGATAAAAACGCGCCGACCTGCTCGGCGGGGGAAAGCAGCACCGTCTCAAGTTTGATGTTCGAGAAACCTGCGACTTGCACGGCTTCAGAGATGTTTCGGGCTTCGAAGTTGGCGATTTTGTTTTTGACCGCGTCACCCGAGGTGAGGGTTAAAATCTCGCCTTTCTCTTTTAAACCTGGAATCACCTTATTCGGGTTGACCATGCCCTCGGCGGCGTCTGGGTTGCGCCCCCTTGTGGTGGCAACGCTGCGAAACTTGGTACGAAAGGCGCTGTTGATTTTTTCGCCGACCTGCCCAGGAATCGCCGTGCCGTCGCTCGAGATTGGCAGTGCCGCACCAATTTCTGATCCTGGCAGCATGACCACCTGTTCGGCGCTCATGGCAATCAGTGCGCCAGCGCTGAAGGCGTTGGTGACCACGGCAATGGTGGGGACGCTCGAGTTTAAAATGTCATCCGACATTTTGATGGCGCTGTCGATCCGTCCCCCTGGGGTGTCAATGTCGAGCACCACGAGCGGACGATTTTGTTTGGCGGCATCCTCAAGTTGACGTTCCAAGAAACCCGCAAGGCTGGGATCAATCTCGCCCTCGATTTTGATAATGACCCCAGCGATGG
>JANLWR010000963.1:0-15161 GCA_031364625.1 Deinococcales bacterium
GCTTGCCCAGAAGACCGCGATTTGCAGCGTGGTTGCACCGTTTGCCTTGATGAACGCCACCGAAAAAGTCATGTAGGCGATGTAACCCAGGGCAAAACAAGCGTATGCCAGCATCGGCAGCATCAACCCTCGAGCCGACCAACTTCCAGATGCGCTGGATTGCGTGTGCTGCGTTTTTAAACCCCAGGCGGTATAACTCGAGATGACACTGACGGCAACACTCGCCAAGCCCAGAATGACCCACAATGTGCGCCAGTTGGTGTTGGCAGCCAGCGCAAAAGGCAAGCTGATGCCCGATAAGAAAATCCCGAATCCTGCGCCAGCGTAATACGTGGTCAGCATCAAACCAGCCAGTTTGGGCGGGGCGCTCGAGGCGGCATGGGCGGTCAGTGCGCCGCCGGCAATGAAAATAATTGCGCCGCCGATGCCCGCTAACCCTCGAGCGAAAATCAACCAGGCGTAATGGTCGCTGATCCCAAGACCGATCAATGCCAATGCCGTGACGAACAGGGCGGCAATAAAGGCGAGTTTCGTGCCAAACATTCGCATGGCTGGCGTGGCAAGGAGTGCGCCGATCAGATAACCCAGTGCGTTGGCGGTGTTGATTCCGCCAGACAAGGAGTACGTCCAGTGCAATTCGGCTCGCATGGCGGGCAGAAGCAGCGCGTAGGCGAAACGCGCAAAACCGAGCGCGACTGTCGGACCGAATGCCAATCCGAGGGCGGTGAGCCAAGCTCGAGCGGTGGGGGTTGTCAGTTTCAAATTTCCGCCCAGGAATTCTTGCCCAGGCGTTCGCCCGTGCTGAAATAATGTCGAAACACGTAAAACAACGGATGCCATTTTTGTGGGTCAATGTGGTTTGTGCCTGGCACAACAATATCAGCATGGGCATGAACCCGTATCACTTGGGTTTCGACGGCGGCGCAACCACAATCGCCAGACAATTCATGAATTGCCAAGACTCGAGCCTCGAGTTGCAGTTTGCATTCGGCAATTCGTGGTGGGGTCACACGATCAGACTCGAGTTTTGTAAAACCGCCCAAAGCAAATTTATCACTTTCAAAACGGTATTCACGCCCGACACTCGAGGGCGGATTGCGTCCAGTGGTGTCGGCAATTTTTCCGATTCCGTCAAGATTTTCTGGACTGGCGACATTAATCACGCATTCACGGTTTTCTTGGAGGTTGAGAAAGCCTTGCGCATCCAGGCTAAAGCCCAGCACCACCCGATCCCCCAACGCCCAGGAACTCGAGATGGGGGAGATGTTTGCTTCACCCAATGCGTTGATGGTACTGATAAGCGTGATGGGCGTGCCGTAATACAAGATGCTGGGCGCGATGACGATTGACTTATCCACAGGGTTATCCACAGGCTCGAGCTTATCCACAGGGAAGCCCGAGTTGTTTCGATGGCTGTCGAAACATTTTTAAATCTCGAGTCTTAAACTAAAGCCCATGATCTTCGAGTCACAGCTTGAAACCGACCTTTCCAGCGTCGCGGCGCTCATGGGCGAACCCGCTCGAGCCGCCATGCTCTGCGCGTTAATGGACGGTTTGGCGTTGCCTGCGGGCGAACTGGCAGAACTGGCTGGCGTCAGCCCTCAGACCGCCAGCACGCATTTGCAAAAATTGCTCGAGGGGAAATTGCTGACGGTCGAATCGCACGGGCGGCATCGGTATTACCGCCTTTCGAGCGTGGAGGTTGCCACGGCGCTCGAGGCATTGATGGTGATTGCGCCGCGACCCAGAAAGCAAAACTCGAGCGACACGGACTTGTGTTTTGCTCGAACTTGTTACGACCATCTGGCGGGATGGTTGGGCGTGGAATTGGTCCAGGCATTAAAAAAATCGGGTTGCCTCGAGCAAGATGGTTTGCAATTTAACCTGACCCCCACGGGTTGGAAAACCTTTGAGATTTTTGGAATTGACCTCGAGACGCTCGCGCTTCAACGCCATTTTGCCAAAGCGTGCCTGGATTGGACCCAGCGCAAACACCACCTCGGCGGTGCGCTGGGTCGCGCCATCACCGCAAAAATGCTCGAGCTAAAATGGTTGGTTAGGTTGCCGAACGGACGGGCTTTACGCATAACCGAAACGGGGCGTTTGGGATTGCAAAAAACCTTTGGATTGCGGCTTTGAAATTCTTGAGTCAGGAATCTGCTCTAAACTTCTCAAACTCGAGTGGCATCTCAAGATTAAAACGCTGGCAGAGCGCGAGCACATCGCGGTAATCGTCAATGTCCACCTCGTAACCCGTGTGAAATTTCACCAACCATTCGGGCGAAATGCACTTCACGGCAATGCCATTGATAAAACCCGTGCCAGTCAAGGAATCTCGAGGATAAGGAAGACCAAAAGTAATTTTTCCGTCAGCATCAAAAATAAACGAGTGAAAATCAATTTGATGCCCCAGATCGTCACCCAGCACAAAATTGCAATCCCTGGTGTCGTCACGTGGCACATCTTTGTAACCTCGAGCCTCGAGCAGTAGTCGGAGCTTGGGAACGTTTTGATGAGAAAGCGCAATGTCAAGGTCGCTGTGAATTCGGGTTTGCCGCATCAGCAGCGCGTCAACGCTCCAACCGCCATCAATCCAAATTTCAATGCCATGTGCTTGAGTCAGCCCTAAAAATTCGAGCACATCCTGGCTGGTCATTTCAGGTTTTGGCGTGCTTGGGTTCATGGTGTCAGTCTACAAACATCAATCTCGAGTGACCAAATCTCGAGCCAAATTTGCGTTGCGCAGAATTTTACTGCGCCCAAGGCTTGACAAATTTAAGAATTCAAACTACTGTTTCAAACAGTTGTTTGAAATTAGCTCAACACGGGCAAAACGTCAAAGGAGCAAAAAATGTACACCTCAGCCTCAACCGCACTTCAACCCCCGCAAACTCGAGCGACCTGGCAAGAAAACTTTGTCACCGTTGGCTTTGGTCTGTGGTTGATCTTTGGTTTTTTTATTGACGGTTATGCCCACGGAAACTTGCGCGGCAACTTGGACAGTTTCTTCACGCCTTGGCACGCCATTCTGTACTCGGGTTTTATGGCAACCGCCTTCTGGATGATCTGGCTGGTGGTTCGTCGCTTGCGCCAAGGCTTGCAAGGCACGGCGGCTGTTCCTGTCGGCTACGAACTTGGCTTGGTTGGCGTGCTGGTCTTTGGTGTTGCAGGGGTAAGCGATCTGATCTGGCACAGCATTTTTGGCATCGAAGTCAACCTGAACGCCCTGCGTAGCCCCAGCCATTTGCTGCTGTTCATTGGTGCTTTTCTGCTCATGACCGCACCCATCCGAGCCGCATGGCACGACCCAAACTCCAAAAGCAACCCGAGTTTTCTCGAGTTCTTACCAAACCTTTTTGTGATTACCGCCTGTTTTGGCTTCGCAACCCTGATGAACCTACACTTTTGGGGTTTGACCAGCTTACCGATTGCAACAAAAGATTTAAGCAGACTTGCCAGCACAAACCCAATGGTGTTGTACAACCTGAACAGTTTTGTAGACGCTGGCATTCTGGCAACCAATGCCATGATTTTGTCGACCTTGCTGCTGTTACTAAAACGCTGGCGCACCCCATTTGGCACATTCGCTATTGTGCTTGGATTCAGCACTTTACTTTTGACGGTCATCATGGACACCACACCCATAATACGGGTGTACTTCGCGTTTCTGGCAGGCGGCATCATTGATGCGCTGATTTACGTTCTCAAACCCAGCACCACACGAATTTTCGAGCTTCGCACGGTGGCGGTTCTTGCCCCAATTGCGATTTGGGGCTTGCATTTTCTGGCAGTTCATCTCAGCGCCCGACTTGGCATCAGCACCGAATTGTGGACGGGTAGCCTGACCACCACCGCATTGTCAGGCTTGGGGTTAAGTGTTTTGATGACAGCGCAAGAACCACTAGAATGACAGCATATCATGACCATCCCCACCAAACTGCAAGACATCATCATCCGAGCCGCCCTCGAAAGTCTCGAGCAACACGGTATGGAAGGTTTAACCGTGCGAAAAATCGCGGCAAAAGCAGGGGTGAATGTTGCCGCAATCAATTACCATTTTCGCAGCAAAGAAAAACTACTCGAACAAGTGTTCGACCTTGCCAGCACCAACGCCTTTGGCGACATTGATCAACTCATCACAGCCAAATCTGGCAAAAAACTCGAGCAGCAACTCGAGACTTTTTTACTGCATTACGCCAATGGTTTAATCGAATACCCTAACGTCTCGAGGGTACTGATTCATCAACTTATCAACCCTGACGAATCCAACAGCATCATTACGCAACGTCTCGAGGTGTTCTTGCAATCCTTGACAGGGCATTTTGCAAGATTACAGCAAAAAGATGCCAGTGATCTCAAAGTTCGTCAAAAAACCATCGAATTTATTTCGGTGATGATAAACCTGTGCTTGATTCCAGAAGTGTTTCGTAAATCTTTGGGTTTTGATATTCAAAACCCTGAAACCCGAGCGAAATTAATTGCGTCATTTGTTCGAGATAAAATTTAAAATCATTCTTGAGCTTTCATGTAAGGTTTGATGCTCGAAAAACCCAAACTCGAGCCTGATGCGTCAAATGGCGGATTGAAGTTTTGCCCGATTCGCTGTTCAATGTTGGCAGTTTGGTCGATATTGTCATTTTTCAAGACAGGAGCTTTCAGGACAGGAGCTTTCAAGACAGTGGCAATTTTGATCTTTACATTGAACCCATTGGGTTTTAGTCCGAGTTCGTCCTTCACACCGAACATTCTCCGAATGCGCTTTTAATACATTCGAGCTGCGTCAGTGTCTTTCCAGAATCAGTGTCCTTCCAGAATCAGTGTCCTTCCAGAAAAGGACGGCTATGAAGACTGAATTTCAGCGAGGCAAACCGTATTCACCTAAATCGCACAATGATGATGCTAAGTTGATAAGCGCCAAGGTTAAGTCGAGATATTTAGCCAAAATACTTTAATTTCGGCAGGCTTGCAATGGTTGTCTGGCTATTTGCTGGCGGGTGTGATTCAATCCACAGTCTTTAAGCTCCGTGCCGATGTCGCCCAAAAACTGAACACCTTGCCACTGCCGTATATCGACGGTCAACCTCGAGGTGAGTTATTAAGTCGTGTCACCAATGACGTTGATAACGTTGGTACAAGTTTGCAACAGACGCTCTCGCAATTGATGGTCTCGTTTTTGACGGTCATTGCGATGATCGCTATGATGTTCAGCATCTCGTGGTTGCTGGCACTGATTGCGCTGGTCACAATTCCACTTTCGATGGTGCTGGCGGGTGCTATCGCCTCGAGATCACAAAAGCTGTTCGTCAAACAATGGCGCAATACCGGCGAACTGAACGGCTTGATCGAAGAGACTTTCACGGGTCACGGTCTGGTCAAGGTTTTTGGTCGTCAATCGGAGGCGGATGCGACCTTTAAAATCAAAAACGATGAATTGTTTGGCGCGGCGTTTGGGGCGCAATTTATCAGTGGCATCATCATGCCCGCCATGACGTTTTTGGGAAATTTAAATTACGTGGCTATCGCCGTGGTTGGCGGCTTGCGGGTCGCTTCTGGCGCAATGACCATCGGCGGCGTTCAAGCTTTCATTCAATACTCGAGACAGTTCACCCAGCCCCTGACGCAAATGGCGTCGATGGCAAACCTCTTGCAATCTGGGGTCGCCTCGGCAGAGCGCGTCTTTCAAGTGCTTGACGCAACCGAACAGAGCCAAGACACCAGCCAAACTCGAGCCGCCACGAACGTTGGCGTGCGCGGTCAAGTGCGGTTTGAGGATGTCAGTTTTTCGTATGACCCCGCCAAACCACTGATTCAGCATTTAAACTTGTCGGTGCAACCAGGGCAGACCGTGGCGATTGTCGGTCCAACGGGCGCGGGAAAAACGACCTTGGTCAACCTCATCATGCGGTTTTACGAACTGAACAGTGGACGTATCACGCTGGACGGGGTGAACATCACCGAAATGGCACGCAAGGACTTGCGCTCAAAGATCGGCATGGTCTTGCAAGACACTTGGTTGTTCGCTGGCACAATCTTTGAAAACCTGGCTTACGGTAAACCTGGCGCGAGTGAGACCGAGGTGATGGCGGCGGCTCGAGCGACCTTTGTAGACCGTTTTGTTCACGCGCTTCCGCAGGGGTATCAAACCAAACTCGATGACGAAGCCAGCAACATCAGCGCTGGCGAAAAGCAACTCCTGACCATCGCTCGAGCTTTCCTATCCAATCCTGATCTACTGATTCTGGACGAGGCGACCTCTTCGGTGGACACCCGCACCGAATTGCTGGTGCAAAAAGCCATGAACGCACTTCGTTCAGACCGCACCAGTTTTGTGATCGCGCACCGCCTGTCCACCATCCGCGATGCCGATTTGATTCTGGTCATGGAAGCTGGGCAAATTGTCGAGCAAGGCACGCACGAGCAACTGCTGGCGACACACGGGGCGTATGCCAGGTTGTATGCCGCGCAGTTCAGTGGCGCATCTGCCGAGAACGCGCCACAGGTTTTATCAATCGCTTCAGGCAAGACATCAAGCAATTGAGCAAAGCCTCGTAAAGTTAAGTTAGGTTCAATCAAGAAACTCGAGTACAATCAAAACGGCAACTCGAGGAAATCAAGGATGGCAATGAAAAATCAAAACCCGCCATTTTTTGAAAGCATCAGCCCGCATCAATCTTGGGGTTTGAATTTGCTGCCAAATGGTTTCGTGGCACGCTGACAGGAATCAAAACACTGTTGAACGTCGCTCGAGATTCTTTCATTTGGAGGTTTTGCCATGTCAAGTCGTTTCGCTGTCAACCCCGATATCACCGCCGCCAGCACGCTGCCCGCCAATTTTTACAAAGACCCAAGTGTCTTTGAACTCGTCAAAGAAAAAGTCTTCGCCCGTTCCTGGCAGTTTGTCGGCGATACCGACGCTCTGAAAGCCCCAGGTTCGGTCGTGCCGTTTACCTTGCTCGAGGGTTGCCTCGATGAACCCTTATTGGCAACCCGAGACTTTAACGACGATCTTCACCTGCTTTCCAACGTTTGCACACACCGCAGCATGTTGGTTGCCGAAACGGGCGGCAATGACCGTTTCTTGCGCTGCCGCTATCACGGGCGGCGTTACGGTCTGGACGGTTGCTTTCAAGCCATGCCCGAATTCTTAGAAGCCAAAAACTTTCCCAGCCCCAGCGATAACCTGGCAAAAGTGCCATTTGCGACTTGGGGTAAAGGCAAGTTTTTATTCTCGAGTTTAAATCCGCAAGTTTCGTTTGAAGAGGTCATGAAACCGATCAATGACCGCCTGGGATGGTTGCCACTGCAAGACTTCCTACTCGAGCCTGATTACGGACGCGATTATTTGATTCAAGCCAACTGGGCGCTGTACTGCGACAATTACCTGGAAGGGTTTCACATTCCGTTCGTTCACGCGGGTTTAAATTCTTTAATTGATTACGAAAATTACAGCTCCGAAATTTACTCGCATTGCAATTTGCAACTCGCGCCAGCCGGCAGCGACGATCTGGTGTTTGACTTGCCACCAGAAAGCCCCGATTATGGCAAACGGATTGCCGCGTATTATTTTTGGGTCTTCCCGAATTTAATGTTTAACTTTTACCCCTGGGGCGTCAGTATCAACATTGTGCGTCCATTGGGGCAAGAACTGACCAAAGTCAGTTTTATTCAGTACGTTTGGGATGCCAAAAAGTATGGACAAGGCGCAGGCTCGAGGTTAGACCGCGTTGAGCGCGAAGATGAAGTGATTGTTGAGGCTGTTCAACGCGGGGTCAAATCACGGTTTTACAATACGGGACGGTTCAGTCCCAAACGCGAGCAAGGCGTACATCACTTTCACACCTTGCTTTCAAATGCGTTGTCTGAATGAAATGTTATGTCTTTTGGTTGTGCGAAATAGTCAACAATCCGCTAGTGCTGTGGATGCTAAAGTCTCTACGCTTATTTCCGCTTCTTGCTCGTAAGATAGCACCTGTCGGGCTACTCGCGCTTCGCTTCTTGACCCAATTCTTGCACCTTGCGGGCAGGGTCGCTCCAACAAGCTCTGCTCCTTGCTTCACAGCACTTTTGCCTTTATCGCTTCTTGGTTCTAAAACGCACCTTCTTGACCCTAAAGATGCACCTGACGGGCTTGGGTCGCTTCGGGCAGCACCGCTTCGCTCAGAAAGGGTCACACACTTTCGGGTTTTTGTACTACAGCGTCTTACATATCCGTTGACGCAATTCTTGACCATAAGACGCACCTTCTTGATGCCAAAACGCACCTCACGGGCGGCATCGCTGACGGGCATGGTCGCTTCTTGACCATAAAATGCACCTTCTTGATTCCAAGACGCACCCTTTAGGCACAACTCGCACTTAGGGTATCTCGAGCGTCCATTTTCAAGTTAAATGAGACAGGGGGATCAGGCTCGAGATGTGGTCTTAGGAATTTGCTTCGGACTCCTCGAGCTGCTGAGTTTTAAATTGTTTAGTACAAAGTCAGTGAGTTGCTTCCCCCGCAGATAGCCCTATGTTCTGGGTATAGTTTGTATTCGTAGATTTCCAGGTTAGATGTCTACACATGCCGTCTAAATCTGGAAATACCATACTTTCATTGACTCCAAGGGTGTTAAGTTGGATTCGTATTCCTTTTTTCGTGTCACCTTTTATAACGTATTTAATCAAAGTCGAAGCGTTATCCACATCTTCCATTGGAATGAATGGCTTCATTTCCAGGGGAAGATCGTGATGTGTGAAGCAACCTTTTTGAACTTTGAATCGCTCCGAAAGATGTCGCAGAAAAATTACCACTTGTTTATCGGTGATTGGTATCTCCTGTTGTGGATTATTTGGATCGAGATAAAACGGTTTAAAATCTGAAAGTGCCCAGACAACGGAATCTTTTTGAGTTGTGTTGTCGTAGTGCTTTACATCACTCACTGAGAAATACAGAGCTACTAATGGGTTTTGTGTCCAATCCAACAAGTTGGTTATTCTGCCATGATGTTGAGCAATCGCGGATAGTTCAATAGAGTTTTTGATTTCTTTCTTGGAATACGATTCATATTCATTTTGAAATTTTTGTTCCAACTCTTTATAGAAAGTATGCCAATCCCTATTGGGATCGTTATGCAAGTGTTCGAGTCGAGCAATCGAAGGGATAAGTTTGTAACCTACCCGCGACATACCTCGGTAGACGAAATTATCGGGATGGTTTTTGTTTATCATTTTGACAAATTCTTCCACAGATTTGATTTCAATAATTTCTTTTTTCATATTTTCTCCTCTATTTTTCCATTCACCTCGTTTGATTTTCAGTTGCGTTTTTACCCATACTTGACTCCTGACAACTATCTTATATTTAACTTGCATATTAGTCAATTCTCTCTCTCACTTCGAGTTAAAACTTTCAGCAATCGCCCGTGAAGCTCGAGTTCGGTTTTTGAAACCATGTCACCCCTTTAGGCACAACTCGCACGAACCGTATCTCGAGCGTATACTTTGAAAGTTTGTGCTCGGGCTTAAAACCCTGGCAGCAAGGTCGTTCGAGGGATGCTCGAGCGTAAGGAGGATACGTGAAACTTCACGAGTATCAAGCGAAAGAATTGCTGGCGCGTTTTGGCGTGCCTGTGCCGGCTGGCAAGGTCGCGTTCACGCCCGAAGAGGCGAAGGCGATAGCGGTCAGCGTTGGCAAGATGACGGTCATCAAAGCCCAAGTGCATGTTGGTGGTCGTGGCAAAGCGGGTGGCGTGAAACTCGCCAAAGACGCGAATGAAGCTTTTGATCGCGCCTCGGACATTCTGGGCATGGACATTAAAGGTTTGACGGTCAAGAAGGTCTTGGTTGCCGAAGCCGTGGACATTGCCAAAGAGTATTACTGCGGTCTGATCGTGGATCGCAACGTGCAAAGTTACACGCTGATGGTTTCCAAAGAGGGTGGCGTGGACATCGAAGAGGTCGCCGCGAACAATCCTGACGCCATCACGCGATTTGCGATTGATCCGATTCGTGGTTTGCGTCCGTTTGAGGCTCGAGAAGTGGCGTTGAAAGCGGGTTTGGAAGGCAACATCAACAAGATTGCCAGCATGATGGTCGGTTTGTGGAACACCTGCGTTGGTGTGGATGCTTCATTGGCTGAAATCAACCCGCTCGTGGTCACCACCGCAGGCGACATTATTGCTGCCGATGCCAAAATTGACTTGGACGACAACGCCCTCAGCCGTCACCCCGAACTCATGGCATACCGTGAACTCGAGGCAGAACATCCGCTCGAGGTTGAAGCCAGCGCGTTCGGTTTCGCTTACGTCAAGCTTGACGGTTACATCGGCGTGATCGGCAACGGCGCGGGTTTGGTCATGACCAGCCTTGACGTGGTCGCTCGAGTTGGTGGCAAAGCCGCAAACTTCCTCGACATTGGCGGCGGTGCGAAAGCCGATATTGTTTATAACGCCGTGAAGTTGGTGCTGAAAGACCCAGACGTGAAGGGCGTGCTCATCAACATTTTCGGTGGCATCACCCGCGCCGACGAGGTTGCCAAAGGCGTGATCCGTTGTCTCGAGGAAGGCATTCTGACCAAACCCGTCGCCATGCGCGTTGCGGGAACAGCCGTCGAGGAAGCCCACGTGTTACTCGAGGGCAAACCAATTAACATTTACCCAACCATGATGGAAGCCGCGACTTCGCTGGTCAATGAAGTCAACGCAGCAGGAGGCAAAGCATGAGCATCCTCGTGAACAAAGAAACCAGGGTTCTCGTGCAAGGCATCACAGGGCGCGAGGGTGCGTTCCACACCGAAAAAATGCTCGAGTACGGCACAAAAATCGTGGCGGGCAGCACCCCAGGCAAGGGCGGACAGGTTGTGCAGGGGATTCCCGTCTACAACTCTGTGACCGAGGCTCGAGCTGCGCACGAAATTGATGCGAGTATTATTTTTGTTCCGCCCGCCGCCGCGCCAGATGCGACGCTCGAGGCGGCACACGCTGGAATTCCGCTGATTATCAACATTGCCGAGGGAATGCCCGTTCTCGACATGATGCGCGTGGTCAAAGAGATTAAAGAACTGCCAGGAATTCGGCTGATTGGCGGCAACTGCCCAGGTTTGATTACCCCAGGCGAATGCAAGCTCGGCATCATGCCAGCCAGCACCTTTAAAGCCGGTCGTGTCGGCATGATCTCGAGGTCGGGAACGCTGACTTACGAAGCCAGTGCGATGCTCGCCGCCGCAGGCATTGGGTGCAGCACCGTGGTCGGCATTGGTGGCGACCCGATTATTGGCACGACGTTTATTGATTTGCTGCCGATGTTCAACGAAGACCCAGACACCGACGCCGTGGTCATGATTGGTGAAATTGGTGGCGCGGACGAAGAGATGGCAGCCGAATGGATCAGCAAACACATGAAGAAACCCGTGATTGCGTTTATTTCGGGACGCACCGCGCCAAAAGGTAAGCGCATGGGTCACGCAGGCGCTCTTATTATGGGCAACGTGGGGACAGCCGAGAGCAAGCTCGAGGCGATGGCGAAAGCGAATGTGCCTGTGGCTGATACGATGGATCAGATTGTGGAATTGACCAAAAAGACTTTGGGTTTGTAAGAAAAGCTCGAGGTAAAACAGAAACCGTCAGTCTCTCGAGATTGACGGTTTTTATTGTGCCAGAAATATAAATCTCCGCATTCCAATTTGGTTACATAATTTCAAGTAAGATGGGTTCAATTATGCCTCCAGCAGATTCAAATCAAATTGATCTTGAACCTCTAAATCTCGAGGCAGCCGTGAATCGTGTCGAACGCGAGCGTTACGTTGATTTGTTGTGGTCTATCAGTACGACTGTGGCTGATTACCGACGCGGCGAAATCCCATCCATTCACGCCTCACATGTTGCAAAATGGGTCAAACAGTTTGAAAGCCAAGATCGATTGATCATCCTTGAAGAAATTGACCGAATGCTAAAACAGCGTTATGTTTCACGATCACAAATGCGGGATGCCATCACCACATTGCTTCACAGGGTGCTTCGCCTTGTTCCCAAAATAGATCATTCTCGAATACGATTGATGAATGCCAGTCGTAAAGGCAACAGTCAAAACGAATTGCTAAATTTGGCTCGAGAAATTTTGGCAACAACTTTTCAGATTGATACAGAAAAACCCATACACTCAGCAGCAATTTATATTTACTTGGATGATTGTCTGTTCACAGGAAATACTTTGATTTACGATATCAAAAACTGGTTGACTCAAAATTTAAGTATTCAAATCGAGCGTATTTATTTTTTATTTCATACAACCCACTTGGCTGGAGAATATTACGCCAGCAAGCAACTCGAGACATCCTTAAACAGCAACAATATCAATTGGCGCATTCTGTCACTTAAGCAAGTCCAAAATAACCCGCGCACCACGGGTCGTTACGATTGTTTTTGGTCACGACAGTTGTCCAAGAAATCAGAAGTTCTGGACTTTGTTGCCCGACTTGAACAACAGGCATGGGCTAGAACTTGGCGACCAGAAAATGTTTCGCCAATATCCGAACTTTTTTCATCATCTGAAAACCGTGACATTATCGAGAATGCTTTTCTCAATGCAGGTTGCCGTATTACCACTTTCCCAACTGAACAAAAACCCGAAATGCGTCCTATGGGGTATGAGAAACTGACTTCTTTAGGTTTTGGAGCAATGTTCGTTACTTACCGCAATATCTCTAACAATTGCCCGCTTGTACTTTGGTGGGGTGATCCAAACAAACCAAGTCACCATCCATTGGGGAAATGGTATCCACTATTTCCGCGCATGTCCAATTCATCTATTGGAAGTGATACCTAATGACCGCCATTTCCCAACCCACAGCATTGGGTGGGCAAACACGTATCTATCAACGTGCCGAAAGTGTGGTTTTTCTCAAAACTCAAGAAGCTTTTGGCGGGCTTTCAAATATGGCTGGTGGTTATCAATTAACTATAAATGGTATTCGCATTTATAGTGCTGAAGCGCTTTATCAAGCCTGTCGGTTTCCGCATTTACCAGATGTTCAACGTCTTATTATTGGTCAACACAGCCCCATGACTGCAAAAATGGTTGGTAAGCCACATCGTCATAACTCGAGACCCGATTGGGATACGGTGCGGGTCAATATCATGCGATGGTGCTTACGGGTCAAACTCTTACAAAACTGGGAACGTTTTGGCACATTGTTGCTCGAGACAGATAACCGACCAATTGTTGAGGAATCTCGTAGAGACGCTTTCTGGGGGGCAAAACCCAACCCAGAACAAGCTACATTGGTTGGCATAAATGCCCTTGGACGCTTGTTGATGGAATTGCGTGAAAAATTGCGGAATAACCCTGAAGAGTTGCAAATTTTATTACCACTTTTAATCCCAAATTTCTTACTTCTGAGTGAGCCAGTCTCTGTCATTCAGCGTCTGAATCATAATCTTCAGCATCAAGATCAAGCCAAACAGGATTCATTTTTTTTATGAATTCCATTCTACTCGAGCATCCCGTACCCTAACCGATCACGGTGGAGCAATACGAATTGCTGTCCGAGCATGGTTTGTTGCCCGAAAATGTTGAACTGATTCGAGGGGTGATTGTTGCCATACCACCAATGGGTGATGAGCACGTGGATTCGTTGGATGACTTGTTCAAACGTTGCCTGTTTAAATTTCCCAATCGCGCTCGAGTGACCTCTCAAACCCCATTGCGCTTAAAAGCCGCGTTTGGCGAACCCGAACCTGATGTCATGCTCTGCAAACCCGAATCTCGAGGGGTAACGAACCCCGAAGATGTGCTGCTTTTGATCGAGATCAGCAAAAGCACGTATCAAACAGACCGTGACGATAAACTGCCAATGTATGCCGAGCATGGGATTCTCGAGGTTTGGATTCTGAATCTTTTGAACAGGACGCTCGAGGTGTACCTGAACCCGCGTCAAGTCTCGAGTGGTTGGGTGTATGACGCGCCGCTTGTCTTCAAATCTGGTGAGGCTGTTGTGCCGCTCGCGTTTCCAAATGATTTGTTCGAGTGGTGGCAAGGGCTTTAAAATTTTTGGTTTAAGTGATTTCTAACGTCTCGAGAATGGGTTCAAAACCGCGTAAGAGTTCGGGGTCGGGTTGTTGCTCGAGTTCTTGGAGGATGGAAAAATAATTTTGAAGTCGCTTTGTAGCATCATTGGCAAATGCGGTTGGGTAATTTTTGAAAAAAGGTTTTGTAATGTCAAGGCTTTCTACAACAACTTTGAGTGCATCCTTGAGTCTTCCTAACCCACCATATACTGCACCAAGGCTATTTAGTAATATTGCAAGGTTTGGAAGGTACGCATTGTGTTGCACATCAGCTAATTTTCGATAAATTTGGGTTGCTTCCTCACTTGCTTTTAAGACATCTTCAAACTTCCCTAAACGGCTGTATGACACTCCGAGGTTAGTAAGTGTTTTTGCAAGGTGTGGAAGATAAACACTTGGTTGCTTTTCAGCCAATTCCCGACTAATTTGGATTGCTTCTTCATGAGCTTTAAGTGCATTCTCAAATCTTCCCAAATTACCATAGAACGCACCAAGATTATTGAATGCCATTGCAAGGTCTGGAAGATAGACATTTGGTTGCACATCAGCTAATTTTCGATAAATTTGGGTTGCTTCTTCACTTGCTTTTAAGGCATCTTCAAACCTTCCTAAGTGATTAAAAGATACTCCGAGGCTAGTAAGCGTATTTGCAAGGTGTGAAAGATAAACACTTGATTGCTTCTCAGTCAATTTTCGATAAATTTGGGTTGCTTCTTTACCAGCTTTAAGTGCATCTTCAAACCTTTTTAACCCCCCATAACTACGTTCTAGGTTAATGTATGAGTCTGCAAGGTATGAAAGGTACGCATTTGGTTGTACTTCCGCTAATTTTCTGTAAATCTGGTGTGTCTCTTCACTGACTTTGAGTGCATCCTCAAACCTTCCTAAATCAATGTAAAAAGCACTAAGGGTGTTGAGTGAGCCTGCAAGGTCTGGTAGGTAAACATTTGGCTGTATATGCGCTAATTTTCGATGAATCTGAATGGCTTCTTCACTGGCTTTAAACGCATCTTCGAGCCTCTCTAAACCGCCGTATCGAATTCCAAGGTTATTGAGTGAACCTGCGAGCCTTGGAAGATACACATTTGGTTGTACTTCCGCTAATTTTCTGTAAATCTG
>JANLWR010000009.1:0-4565 GCA_031364625.1 Deinococcales bacterium
CGACGTGAGCGGAAATTACACCCTCTGGATTCCTTTTGGGTCAGCCGCCAGCCTGAATTTGGTCGAATCTTTGAATCAGTACGCCGCAACGGGCAACAATATTGCCGGTGCCAGCATTTACAAAGCCGTTAGCCTGAACGACATCAACGCCTCGAGCTTTCCGATTGCCTTTATCGGAGGGCAATATTTCACGGGTTACAACTTTGGGCAAGTGCCAATCAGTGTTTTGCAACCCAGCCGCACTGGATCAGCCACCAGTCCAGGCACGGTGGCGTACTCGCACCTGTACCGACCAGGGACATTGGGTGTGGTCAACTTATCGACCCTCTCGAGCGCTGGCTATACCGTACAGTACGCCCTGGATACCAACTGCGATGGAAACATCAGCCCAAGTGAGCACGTTGTTTTGGTGAGCAGTTTTAACGTCGATCAAAACTGGACTCGAGACGCGAGTGGACGATTGCAAGCCTGTGCGCTCGAAGCCAACATCATTGTGCCGTCCAACAAACCGGTCAACCAGCAAGACATCTCCAACGTGCGTGCCAGCCTCGTCTGGGCAAACTCGAGCGTGATCGATTTGCGGGTCGTGACCGACACCACGACCATTGCCAGCATTGGAAATTTAAAGCTTGGCAAAACCGTGCGCAACGTCACCACAGGCACAACGGCGTCCACCTCCAACGTCGGCTTGCCAGGGCAGGTGCTCGAGTATTGCATCGACTACAACAACCTGGGAATCACCAATGTTTCCAACGTGATTGTGCGCGACCCAGTGCCATTTTTTACGACCTACTTTTTGGGATCAATCACTTTGAACGGGGTCAGTTTATCCGATGCCGCCGACGCTGACGCTGGAGAGATTGTCGCCAACGTCATTGTCGTTCGGGCAGGCACTGTGATTCCTGGCGGTACTGGTCTGGTCTGTTACCGCACAACGATTAAATAAACCCATCATCAATTAAATCTGATTCTTCTCAGGAATGCTCATGAAACATGCGGCATGGTTGTTGCTGAGGGTTTTGACCATTTTCTGACCAAGTGGGAAGGTAGTATTTTGATGGGATTTTGTCTTGCTAAAAGGTGTTACCAACAGCAAGCCCAAAAGTCTTTCGTTAGCCTTAAGCGTTGTTGTCAAAAACAAGAGTAAGAATTTCGCAACTTTGCATGTGCAAAGATACCCCCAAGAGGTGCAGCCATGAATCCAATTAAAACAACCCTGATCCTAATGCTGAGCCTGCTCGGCACGCTTGCCCTGGCGCAAGCCGTCAAGACCAAACCCGAGTTAACGCTCGAGAGTTACCGCGTTGTAGCCGAAATTGTCGGCGGCAAAACGGTTGAAAGTTTTGCCAAAGCCGACAGCGTCAAACCGGGCGATACCGTCGAATACCGTGTTAAAGCCAGCAACCCAACCGCCACAGGCTTGCCCAATTTTGTGATTGACCTGCCAATTCCAAGCAGCACCACCTACCTCGAGAATACTGCCACCAACGCAGCCTCGGTCGCCATTTTACTGGCATCCTATGACCGCAAGAAAAGCTTTGCCACACCGCCCTTAAAACGCAAAATCATTAAAGACGGCAAGACGGTCGAGGAAACGGTCAAACCAAACGAATACACCGATTTGCGCTGGATCGTCCGAGGTCAACTCAAAGCAGGTCAGACCCTGGAATTTAAAGCTCGAGTCAAAGTGAAGTAGCTCAGTGAAGTAGCTCAGTGAAGTAAAAATAATTCTCAAATGTAAAACCAACGGGAGGGGAATACATTCGCAACCACTTCGGAAAAACCTCGAGAAATAACCTATCAACCATCTCGAGTCTGTATGAAAAGCACTATAGAAGTACGACCACGGCACTAAGAATTTTGGGAGGCAGTAAATGAAAAAAATCGGCATCGTCACCACCTTGTTGTTCGCCCTGTTTGGAACTGCGGCATTCGCGCAGACCACAGCGGCAACAACTCAAATCTCGAATCAGGCTTCAGCCACGTATTTGGATTCTTTGGGCAACCCACAAACCACCAACTCTAACGTTGCCATTACCGTGGTGCAAGCCGTTTACGGTTACACGATCACCCCGAGCGGTACGGCAGGCACGGGAACTGGCAATTTTACTGGCGCATTGCCTGGTCAAACCCAGAATCAAATTCCTGGGTCAACCGTCAACTTTCCTTACGTCATCACCAACACTTCAAACACGGGCATTACCGTCAACTTGGCGCTTGCCCAACAAACGGGCGTGAACACCGATGGTGATACTTTTGATTTGGTAAGTCCACTGATTTACGACGATGCCAACTGCAACGGACAACTTGACTTTGGCGAAAGCGCAATTACCTCGAGCGCCCTGACCCAACTTGCCCCGGGCAACGTCAAGTGCATCATTGTGGCTGGCGGCATCCCAGGTTCGACCCCAGCCGCTGGACGCGCCAACATCAACCTGACCAGTGCCGGTGCAGCGCCAGCCGCAGCCGCAACCGACAATGTCAACTTTGCCAGGGTCGATGTACTTAACGACGCCGATTTAACCCTGGCAAAAACCGCCAGCGCCCCAGTCTTAAAC
Organism: Deinococcales bacterium; assembly: GCA_031364625.1. GTDB lineage: Bacteria > Deinococcota > Deinococci > Deinococcales > JAAFIG01 > JANXTZ01. The sequence goes on from JANLWR010000009.1 coordinate 2,559, forward strand.
AGTGGTTCTGGTTTATACGAGATCACCTACGGACTTTCAGGAGCCAACGCCGGTAACTTGGCAGCCAAATCAAAACCAGCCGTTGTGACCATCGGCACAGCCATCGACGGCATTCTGATCTCGGACGCCATCCCAGCAGGCACAACCTATGTGGCTGGCAGCGCCACTGGCAGTGCGGGCGCAGTCGGCACGACCAGCGTTGTCTACTCGAGCACCGCATCGGGTACAACCTGGAGCTTGACTGAGACCACCCCAGTCGCTCGAGTTGGTCTTTTGATGCGCGACGCCACCCCAGGTGACGGACTTTCGACCAACACCCTGAGCGTCGGCGCGACCTACACGCTTAACTTTAAGGTCAGCATTCCAGCTTCAACCCCTGGCTTGACGCCAATCACCAACGTCGCCGCCATTGATTACCGCAACAACAACGGTACGACCAACGTCACCGTGCCTTCCAACACCGTCACCAGCACCTCGCCAGAATTGAAATCGACCGCGATTGGTCCAGTCGGTCAACCTGTTGGTACTGCCAGCGGTACGGCTTCTTACACCGATCCAGTCTCGGGTCTGAGCTTCACCTACACCCGCTCAAACGTTGGCGCACCGACAAACACGCTCGATCAAGAAGTCGTGGCAACCGCCCCGAGCGGTACGGTTGTGACCTTTGTCAACACCGTGCGCAACACGGGTAACACCACCCACACCTTCAACATCAGCGTTCAATCCGTCACCGCAGGTTACTCGGCAGCCTTGTACCAATCAGACGGTTCGACTGGTTTGGGTTCTGGCGTTACCTTGGCACCTGGCGCCGATTACAATGTGGTCGTCAAATTAACGATCCCTGCGGGTTCAACCCCGAGCGCAAGCGCCAACGTGACCGCCGTGATTAAAAGCGATGCCGGTACCAGCAGCGACATCACCACCGACATTTTGACCGCCATCACCTCGGGTCAAAGCGTCGATATCCGCAACAATGATAATCTCACCACGACTGTGCCACTGACGGGTACGAGCAACACCCCAATCGCCATCACCACCAACCCAGGCACAACTGTTTACTACCCATTGACCGTTCAAAACACGGGCGTGGTCAGTGACACCTATGCCCTCACCACCAGTGGGTTGCCGAGCGGTTCGACGGTCGCTTACTACCTGGACACCAACGGCGACGGCTTGCCCGACGGTGCGCCAATCACCAGCACCGCCGTCCTCAGTCCAAACCAGATTTTGCAATTGGTCGCAGTCGTGACCGTTCCAGCCAATGCCGCCCCAGCGACGGCTGCGCCGATCAGCTTCACCACCACCAGCAACTCAAACCCAACCAGCACCGACACCATCGTCAACACCCTGACCATCAATGCCATCAACAGCTTGCTGTTCACGCCAGACCGCAACTCGAGCATCACCAGCCCAGGCACGGTCGTGTACCTGCACACCCTGACCAACAACGGTAACTCGAGCGCCACCATCTCCCTCACCCCAGGTTCGGGCGTGGCAGGCTTCACGTACTTGATCTACCGCGACAACGGTACGACCCCAGGCGTGATCGACGCTGGCGACACCCTCGTTTACGACGGAACCACTGCAACCACGTTCAGCTTGGCTGCGGGTGTTTCAACACCAATCCTCGTGCAAGTCAGCGCGATAGCCGGTTTGGCAGACGCCACCACCGACGCTCGAGTGATTACCGCCAGCGGTACGTTCAGTGCCGGTAGCGCCAGCGCCGCCGTGACCGACACGACCAAAATTGTGCTTGGCAAGTTGGACTTGCAAAAAACCGCCAACACCACGACCGCCTTCCCACGCACCGCCCCCGGCGTTGTTGCCAGCACCAGCGAAATCACCTACACCATCGTTGCCACCAACCTCGGTTCGGGCGGCTTGAGCAACGTGATCGTGTTTGACCCGATCCCAACCTACACCGACTTCAAATTTGGGAGTGCCAGCGTCAGCGGTTGCCCAGTTGGTTCGACCTGCCAGATTCAGTACAGCATCGACGGCGGTTCC
>JANLWR010000017.1:0-4707 GCA_031364625.1 Deinococcales bacterium
AAAGAACCAAAGTCGAAATCAAGGAAATTGGTTTTGACCTACAACCTGTATCAATTAAAGCCGAACTTAAAGAAAGCCCAAGTTTTCGCAGTAAAGTACAAGCCGCACTCGCAAATCACATATCACAAATCAATCAAGAGGTCAGAAAATTCTTTCAGGATGGTGTTCAAAAAGTCAAGCAACTCAACAATCAAAAACCAGTTGTTTTTATTTTTGATTCCCTCGAGCAACTTCGTGGCACACGCAGCAACGAAATTCAAGTTCAGCAAAGTGTCGAAAGTATCTTCGGAAATCACTTGGGTTTACTCGAGTTGCCAAATCTTCATATGGTTTACACCGTGCCACCGTGGTTAAAACTTGTGTTGCCAGGAGCGGTTGACGTTGTGCTTTTGCCCAGTATTCGCTTGTGGAAGAAAATCGATACAGGAGATCGCCCAGCCTACCCAGAGGGCATACAACGTTTACGCAACGCAATTCAAAGGCGTTTGGGCGACGACCCAACTCGAGACGAATGGAAGAATTGGGAACGTTTTTTTGGCAAAGACCATGAAATAGCCAATGAATTGATTCGCATGAGCGGTGGTCATTTTCGTGATTTAATCCGAATGTTGCGATTTGCAATCACGTCATTAAAAACCCTGCCTGCAACACCTAGCCTGCTGCAAAAAGCCATCAGCAATTTACGAAGCCAATACCTGCCCATAAACACGCAAGATGCACTGCGGTTGGCGCAAATTGACCGTAGTCGCACCATAGATTACAATAGCGATGAAGTAGATAGCCTCTCGAGATTGCTCGACCTACATGTTATTTTGTATTTGGTCAATGGCGATGATTGGTACGATGTTCACCCCGTTATTTTAGAGGAAGTCAAACGCATCGAAAAAAACCAAATTGAACAAACCAATCAGAGTTAAACCATGACTCAAACCCAGCCTACTGAACTCGAGCGGCGTTTTGGCATAACAGCCAGCGAACGTTGGGCGCAGTTGTTGCGGCATCTTGATTTGATTGATGGGTTTTCGTTCGTGGTTGTGCTTGTACCAGACGAAACAGCCTCGCGGATTTGTGCGACAGAACTCGAGAAATATCTTAAAACTCGAGGGCAGCGTTTGGAACGGCTCGAGTATGCGACCCCCGAAAATTTGCGCGAGAATCTGGCTGTGGATGTACTGACTCGAGTTCCAAACGACGAGCATTTGGGTGCTATTTGGTTAAGCAATGTCACCAATCGTTTTGATGCAAAACACAACGACTGGGATGCCGCATGGCGTTATGCCGCCGCCCGTGTCAACGAAAGCCGTGATGCCCTCAGAGCGCGATACAACGCGACCTTGATTGTAGTCTGTGCTCCGTGGTTACAAGAAACCTTGCGTGAAGTTGCGCCAGATTGGTGGTCAATTCGGTCTTTGGTGATTCGATTACAACCCGATTTCATACCAAGCGAATTGTCACTCGAGAATAATTTTCCTGTGCTCGAGCCAACATATTCTTTTCCAGACAGTAAATCTGAAAATGCCTTGCTGAATCCAGAACTTATTCTTGAACAAGCCTCAAAATTGCGTGGTGTAAAAGGTCAAGAGAAGAACCTGATTAAATTGTTAAATCGAGCCTTTAGTGCTCTTATGAGTCGTGGACGTTCTGTCGAAGCTGAACAGTATGCTCGAGAAATGTTGGAATTAGAAGAAACGATTGGAGAATCTATCCTCGAACGAGCTGGTACGTACACCAGTATCGGCTATGCGTTGCTAGAACAAGGTCGTCTTGAAGAAGCTGAGATTGCACTTAGAAAGGCGTTGGAGTGGCAACAATTAAGTAACGCACCACTAGAAAATCGTGGAATGGCTTTAGATTTACTCGGTCGTATTTTCTTCCATTTAGATCGTCTGGAAGAAGCAGAACAAGCATTTAGAACAGCCCTAAAATGGCTCGAGTCTGGCAAGAATAATGCGCAGCATCGAAGCATTACAATGTATCAACTCGGTCACCTGCTAAGTCGTACAGGTCGTTTTGAAGAGGCTGAAAAAGCATTTAGGACAGTCCTCGAATGGATCAAATCGAGTAATACTTCTATGGCAGATTGTGGGTTTGTGATGACTTCGCTTGGTAGGGTTCTGCATCACTTAGGTCGCTTTGATGAAGCTGAAATCGCACTCATGACAGCTCTTGAATGGTCTGAAATCAATGGGGATTCCCTACTAAATCGTGGATTACTGATGTACGAATATGGTGGATTTCTATTTGATTTGGGTCGTCTTGAGGAAGCAGAAAAGGTCTTTAAAACGGCGCTCGAATGGGAAAAAATTGGTGGGGCTTCATCCATGCGTCTTGGAGTCATGATGGGCGCGATTGGACTTGTATTAGAAAAAGCTGGTCGTCTTGAGGAAGCTGAAGCTGCTTTCAAACAAGCTCGAGAATGGCAACAATCAGATACTTGAAAAATGACGCTCGAGATAATCTCGAGCGTCATCAAAACCCTAAATCTTAGCGGAAGTTTTTGATTTGCTGCCGTACCGAATCAATATTCCATCCCGTCAAATTGGCGGTGGTTTGCGCTTCGGTCTCGAGCCTGGTTTTCAATTCTTTGCGGTATTGCTTGCCTGCTTGCCCGCAGTTGGTGTTCCCTTTGAACGGGTGCTGCATGATGTACCGCGCCTGAAAGTTCTCGGTGTTGTCGGTTTGCTTGAACATCAGGTCTTCTTTAAAGTTTGCTGCATCGTAGCGCACATGAAGGCGCGTGAAGAACACGCTGTCGTTTGGGTTTTCGGCAAGCCAGAACGCTCCGGCGGCGCGAAGTTGCATAACGTCTGGCGGTTCGCTGGCGCACGGATCGCACGAGTTTGGCGTCCAGGCGTACTCGAGGAAGACCGATTTTTTGCCCTCACGTTCGTAAGCTTTTTTGAAGGTTGCGCCGTAAAAATCGCCAAATTTGGGTTGGACAAATTCTGGGATGTTCTTGTCGCTTGGCACTTTGGCGTTCTGGTAATTGGCGGCTTCGACCCGTCCTTTGCGCGTCAGGCTGTAGACGGTCAGGTCTTGCGTGCCGCCCGAGTTTATCATGCCCAGTTGAAGCGGCAGCATGAAGCCTTTGGATTTGAACGACATCCGAATCGGGCGTAGTTTCGTAAATCCGCTCGAGTCCACTTTGCTCAGGTTGACTTTTGCCACAAAAAATTTCATGCCCGCTTTAATGTACGGCGCGAGGGTTTTGCTTGCGCCGGCAGGAATTTTGTAACCCTCTTGCAACAGGTACGTCTCGAGTCCGTCGGATTGCGTGGCGGAAAGAATCACAATGGCGTACTCGCCAACGCTGTAACGGGCTTCAACGGTGACACCGAGTGATTTTTGCATTTCACCTCGAGTTGTCAGGTTGCTTGCTTGCGGGGCTGACATTGGTTTCATGGCATCTTCGGCAACCATTGGCGGCGGGTTGCAGGGGTCGGCATCGAAATATTCGACAAGGCGCGGGGCGCTGTAGGCGTCGAGCTTGTCAATAATTGTGGGGTCGTTAATGCCAATCTCGGCGCGTTTTAAGACTTTGGGAACGGGCACCACCAACGCGAAATCTTTTAACGCGCCTTGGTAATCCGAGACCATTGTGATTGTGGTGCGTTCGCCGTCGCGGGCGATCATGATTTGCGAGGCTTTGTTATAAAGTTTTGCGTCCACCCGTCCGACGTAAAACCCACAAAAGGCGGTCACGCTGCTGATAACGCCAATGCCAACGGTGACAATTCCAGTCCAGAACAAACGGTTTCTCGAGTTCATAAATTCCTTTCACGAGAGGCTTGGGTTGATGGTACTCGAGTTTGAAGTTTTACAGTTTGACCTGAAATGTGTTGCGTTTCAACCTGATTTCAAACTGATTTAAACAAAATACGCGGGGATGCTCAGACCAACTCGAGCGCCACCTTCAATGCGGTTTTCGGCGCGTACAGTACCGCCGTGAACTCGAGCGACGGCTTCGACAATCGCCAAGCCCAGCCCCGTGCCCGCACCGTGCTTGACGAACGGCTCAAAGGCTTTTGGCAGCAATTCGGCATTAAAGCCAGGTCCTGTGTCTTCGACCCATAACCAAGTGCCGTCCGCTCGAGCCTCGACCCGAATGTTTTTTGCGCCGCCCGCGTGGTGGGTGGCGTTGTTCACCAGATTCTCCAAACTCAACTCGAGCAAGTCGCGTTCTGCCCAGACCTCGCCCGTGCCTTGGACTGGAACATCAAAATGCGCTTCAAGAAAACTCGAGAGGTCAATCCGTTCTCGTTTGGGTATGCCTTGTCCTTCCAGCCTTGCGAGTTGCAGCAAGCTCGAGAGAATTCGTTCGGTGCGGTCTAAGGCACTTAAAGCGCCCTGTGTGGCTTCGGTTCGGCTTGGGTGACGCTCGAGCACCTCGAGATAATTTCGGGCAGCCGTTAACGGGTTGCGCAACTCGTGCGAGGCATTGTACGCGAACCTTCTGGCGCTGGCTTCCTGGGTTTTCAAACGCTCGAGGGTGTCGTTCATGTCCGCCAGCAAACGATTCAGGGCGTTCACGGCGGGACGCAGTTCGGGCAGTGGCGGCACGGTAATCATCTCGAGGCTGCTGGCGTTTCGGCGTTCGATCTCGGCTGCCAAATTGTACAACGGCGAAAGCGAACGCCGCACACCAAACGCCCCAAGCAGCAAAGCCAGAATCAATAATCCGACGCTGGCAAGTAAAATCCAATTGTT
>JANLWR010000029.1:0-2229 GCA_031364625.1 Deinococcales bacterium
CGTGACTTTACCCTCTACCACCGCACCAGAATCTATAATCACTCCTTCAAACCTCCTGGAGCTTCCCGAATGAAATCTCAGTCGCCCGCTTGTTGAAGTGCCGTAGGTTAACACACCAAAGGCGTTTTTCGCCTGTTTTTGCAAATACATGTTTCTCGATTGACCTTTTTTGGTTTGTGCCTGCGTTAGACTACATGACATGCAGCCTTTGGATTCGTTTGGTTTTGGCAAGCTCGAGCTGTTTCGCCTTGTCACCGGACCCGTGCAGGAAAATTGTTACTTGGTGCGGCAAGATTCGGGTGCAGCCGTGCTGGTTGATCCTGGCGAGGATGCTGCCGACATCCTCGAGTTGGTCAAAAAAACAAACTCGAGCGTCAAAGCGATTTTGTTGACCCACGCGCATTTTGACCATGTTGGCGCGGTTCAGGCGACTCGAGAAGCATTAAACGTTGAAGTTTGGCTGCATCCCGAGGCTCGAGATCAGTTCATGCAAAGCCATCTTGCGGCGGCGCGTTGGAACATCCCGTTTACGCAGCCAGACGCGCCCGATCATGAATTGCAAGCTGGAACGTGGAAATTGGATGAACTCGAGTTTGAGGTTTTGTTCACGCCAGGGCACGCGCCGGGGCATGTCAGTTTGTACTCGAAAACTGGCGGATTTGTTCTTTCTGGCGATGCACTTTTTAATTCTGGTATTGGTCGCACCGACTTGCCAGGAAGTGACCACAACACCCTGATCTCGAGCATTCGCACGCAATTGTTCACATTGCCAGGTGAAACCTCTGTTTTCAGTGGTCACGGCGAAGAAACCACGATTGCCAAAGAAATTCCGAACCTCAGCCGATTCGAGGGCTGAATCTCGAGTTATACTTTTTCAATGCCAGAAAAACTTATCACCGTTGCCCTGATCGCGCATGACGACAAAAAAGACGACCTCTGCCGTTTTGTGCTCGAGCATAAAAACATCTTCTCGAGGTTTAGTTTGATCGGCACTGGAACGACGGGTGCTCGAGTCACCCTCGAGACTGGTTTGCCCGTCACACGGATGCTGTCGGGTCCAATCGGCGGCGATCAGCAAATTGGCGCAATGGTTGCCGAATCAAAAATCCTGGCGGTGTTTTTTTTCCGTGACCCGTTAACGGCTCAACCGCACGAACCCGATGTCAGCGCCTTGCTGCGAATTTGTGATGTTCACAACGTACCGCTTGCCACCAACCTTGCCAGCGCTTTGGCGGTACTCGAATGGCTCGAGCGTCACTCATCTGAATGGGTCTAGAATCAAGTTATGAATAAACTCGAGGATATTGAAATTCAAACAAGGCTCGAAGCACTGCCTGATTGGACAATCGAAAACGGTCAACTGGCAAGGAAGTTCAGTTTCTCGAGTTACGGCGCTGGAGTCGCTTTTGCGGTTCAGGTGGCGTTAACCGCCGAAAAAATGGATCATCACCCTGTCAGCCTCGAGATCACCTGGAAAGCCGTGAGGGTGGCTTATGTCACGCACAGCGCGGGTGGTTTGACGGCGCTTGATTTTGAGGCGGCGACTCGAGTCTCGAATTTATGAAGCAAGGGTTTTCGTACTGGTGTTTTGAAAACCTGATTGAGGCTCGAGATTTATTTGAGGGAGCGAGAAAAATTGGATTTACGTCAGTTGAATTGCTGCCCGAAAGCCTGTTCGGTTTGGCAAAAGATTCTGGCTTGCAAATTTCGGGCATCAATGGTCACTCGAGCATCGAACATGGTCTAAATCAACCCGAAAATCATGCAAGAATCGAACTCGAGATTCTGACAAATCTTAAACTTGCCGAAAAATGGGGTATCCCAAACCTGATTTGTTTTTCGGGCAACAAGCGCAATTTAGATTTTGAAACTGGAGCACGAATGACGGCACAAGGTTTGGCTCGAGTTGCCAAACATGCCGAAAATGCTGGCGTGAATTTGATTCTCGAGCTTTTAAATTCCAAAATAGACCATCCAGATTATCAATGTGACAACACCGCGTTTGGGTTGCGGGTGTGTGATTCGGTGAACTCGGTCCGCGTCAAACTCTTGTATGACATTTACCACATGCAAATCATGGAGGGCGACATCATTCGCACCATTCAAAATCATCACTCGAGCTTTGCGCATTATCACACGGCTGGAAATCCTGGACGAAATGAAATTGATGCAAGTCAAGAACTCAATTATGCCGCAATCGCCAAAGCCATCCTGAGCACGGGTTTTGAA
>JANLWR010000072.1:0-2497 GCA_031364625.1 Deinococcales bacterium
CGAATTCAGTGCAGAGGTTAGAAACTATTGGAGGCTTAAGTTGATGCTTATGGGTGAACACAAGGTTCACCCCTACAGGACAATGTCTTTTCGTAGGGGCGCTGCTTGCTGTGCCCTTGCGTTTGCGGATTTTGTGGTTAGAATCGAGGGTAGGTTGAATTCGCCAGCAAAGTCTGACCATAAAATGCACCTGTCTTGATGCCAAGACGCACCTAACGGGCGGCATCGCTGACGGGCATGGTCGCCTCTTGCACAGAGACCACGTGAATGACGGTGCGCACGGCGCACCCTACCGCTTGGAATCGGTTTCGCACCACCAGAACCGCCTCAACTGTTAAGCTCCTGAAGATGCCTAAGCTCGAGATTATCGCCGAAGTTGCTGTCAAAAAAGGCTTGCGCCCGAGTTTGCGTGCGGTCATGACCCGTCTCATGCGAGACAACAACGTGCAAAGCGATGTTTGTGTGATTTTGGCGGACGACGAAAAATTGCGGGCGTTAAAACTCGAGTTTTGGGGCGAGGACGCGACCACGGATGTGCTCAGTTTTCCACAGTGGGAACCAGGCGATCCGTTTATTCCAGCCGTGCTGGGCGATATTGTGATCAGCCTTCCGACCGCCCAAGCCCAAGCCGATGCCAGGGGGCATTCGCTCGAGACTGAAGTGGTGGTGCTTGCGGCACACGGTTTAACGCACTTGCTGGGTTTTGACCATCGAACCGAAATTGAATGGGGCGTGTTTCACGAATCTGAACGTCAAGCCATTGCCTTGCTGGCAGCCTTCAACTCGAGGCAGAAACCATGAACCGTCCCAAGCTCGAGGGTTTACCGCGTCATACGTCAGAGCGCAGTTGGTGGCGAAGTTTCGTTTACGCGTTCGCGGGTATCGCCTATGCGTGGCGCACCCAAAGAAATTTTCGGGTTGAGGTTGTGATCGGTGCGTTTGCCGTCACGCTCGGGATTTTGTTGGGTGTCAACCTTGCCAGCATTCTGGTCATGATCGCGCTGGTTTTAACCCTCGAGATGGTCAACACCGCCCTCGAAGCGCTGGTGGATTTGAGTTCTCCGACCTATCACCCGCTGGCAAAAATTGCCAAAGATGTCGCCGCAGGTGCGGTATTGATGGCAAGCTGCATCAGTGTTTTGGTCGGGATTGCGGTCTTGCTCGAGCCGTTGCTACGGTTTTTGGGCATTAAAACGTAAAGTCAACACCCAAACCCACGAAAATAAACCAAGGCAATGGAGAGTTTAACAATACTGTCGGACGCGCTTCGACGTAAAACGAGGCGTTCCTCGAGATGGGGACGTTATAACCAAACATGACATCAATAAATCCCAAAGTTGTGACGTCGCCCGTAAAACCAAACGCCGAGGCGAACAGGGTGTTCAAGACCAGCACACCGCCGCCAGCGCCCAAGTAAAAACCATTGCCCGCTTTCAAGATCAAATCTGCCTCGAGCGACACGGCATTAAGCACAATTAACGGCATTCCAGAAACGAGCACCCGCACTTGAAAGCTGTTGCTGATTTCGGCACGCGCCCAAAACCCAACGATGTCAGGAATACCCAAACCGAGCCGCACCCCAAATTTAATGCCCTGCGCAAAAGATTGGCTCGAGCAAAAGGTCAAGATCAGCACTGCCAAAATCAACAACCGCTTCATAAATAGAGCATACGCGGCAAAAGCAAAAACGCTCGGGTATTTTCGACTGTAAGCGGTCAAACTCGAGCCTTGGGCTTGAGTTAAAATTAAAACTCGAACAAAAGACCAAGTCCAAAAAATGGAAGGACTGAAGGGCTGATTCCATTGGATAGCGCGAATGTTGGTCTGACTTCGACATAAAATTGCAGACCATCACCGAGTTGAATTTCGTAGCCGAGCAAGCCGTTTAAATACCAGTAAAATGGCGAGATTCCCGTGGAATCTGGCAAGTAGGTGATGGCGCTCAAAACCCCGATTCCACCACCAATGTAAGCGCCAGAACCGTTGGCTTGACGAGCAAATCTGTAATAGCCGTTGACTTCTGCATTGAAGACACCCACGACGAATATATAGAAACCGCCAGCCGTGAAGCGCAAGCCAAAACCAGGTTCGCTACGATCACCGAAGTCCATCCGCCCAAAAATCCCAACAAATTGTGGGACATCCAGGGCAAGTTTGCCGCCCACATGAAAATCTTGCCCGAACGCGCCCGAGCCAAACAAAGCGATTGCCAGAATCAAGAATAATTTTTTCAATTTAAACCCTCCGTCACCAGAATAACCGAAGTTCAAAAAATTACTTCAAGATGCTCGAGCTTTTAGACAGCCACGCAAAAAATGCCATGTCAAACTTCTGACACGCCAGGTAAACCCCAACAATGCTAACCTCGAGCATGGCTGACGGAGTTGAAAAGGTTCATGGGGCGTTCAAACGCTTGAAGAATTCTCTCGAGCGGGTTTTGATCGGGCAAGACGAGGTGCTTGAAGGTTTGATTGCCACCGCGCTGGCTGGCGGTCAT
>JANLWR010000076.1:0-2983 GCA_031364625.1 Deinococcales bacterium
CAGGGAAACCCGCACTGCCAGGGATTTGAGCGGGATAATAAAATTGCATCGGGTAAATTGGGTGACTTAAACTGTCATAGGTGCGGTCTAGACTGACAAAAGTGTTGTGCTGAATGTCCAAACTGAGCGCTCGAGTGTCAACAACGCCCTCCATTGCGTAAGTGACCGACATGGCGTTTGAATTGTCCCCAGAGCGGTTTTTAACGAAAATGTTGTTGCGCAGCGTCACACGTCCACCATTGGGGAAATCTGCCAGGTAATTCTCGGTCTGGGTTGTGCCGTTAGAGCGCGAACCCATGAAGTAATTGCCCTCGAAAACATTGACTTGCGCCCGCGATTTGAATAAATGCCCGTAATACGCATTGTGTGTCCAAGAACCGGTCATGTTGACCGTAAAGTTTGGGTCGCTGCTGCTGGCGTTGATGTAGGCATTGTGCTCTGGACCACCGCCACCACCGTTGGAATCCAGTTCGACCCGCTCGAGCTTTAATGTACCAGTGTTGTTGCCCGTGCCGAAAATGCCATTGGCTTCATGGATTTTGAAACCAGTGATTTTCAGGTCGCGCAAGGTCAGGTTTTTTGCGCCGTTGATGTAAATGCCAGCCTTGCCAATGCTGCCACCAGCGCTCGAGTCCTGAATCTCGAGGTTTTCGATTACAATGTTCTCTGACTGGTCGATGTAAACAATACCCTGCCCGAGCGTGTTGTTTGAAGCGCCCGTGCTGGGGTTGCGAATCACGGGGCGTTTGCCACCCACCGTGATGCCGCGAATCGTGATGTTTTTTGGCAGGCTGAATTTGTTTGCCATAAAATTTTGGTAGTTGTCTGGCAATGCGCCAATCCAGGGTTGCTGGTTTGCCCCCTCGTACACGGCAGGATAGACCTCGAAAATGTCGCCGTCTTGCCAGTTGGTGTACGGCGTGCGGTGAAACGCGCCGCCCGTGACATCGTGTGCGTCGGTGTTGTCCTGATCGGTTGTCGCACCGGTGCCACCAAGCGAAGTGTAACTGGCAATGACCCTGCCCGCACGGATTTGTTTAATCAGGGGTTGTCCGTCGGCTTGGGTGGCGGCTTGCGGCACGGCTTCGCGCAGGTTGGCAGGATTCCAAACCCACTGCTCTGGAAAAACCCCGTCGCTACAATAGCTGCTCGAGAAATTTGTGATCGGTGAATAGACTTCTGGGGCGGTGATGGGGGCAACAGATTGCGTGCAGGCGCTACAAAGCAGCACAAGACCAAGCTCGAGCCTCCAATGACGTAAAAGGGATGTCTTGAAAACCTCGAGTCTTAAAGCAAGTTGGTTTTTTCGCATGTGACTCTCCGATGTGCGGTTTGAATTGGTTTACCCTAACTGACTGTCAAATTCAAAAACCGTAAATTCGATGTGAAGAATGGCGAAGGCAAACTCGAGATTTGGGATTCGGCAGCAACTGTCATACAATCGCGCCGTGTCCTTTCCCGTGCTCGAGATCATGCCCGAACTGCGTGAAAAGCTCCAGACGAACCGCATTGTGATTTTGACCGCGCCGCCTGGGGCGGGCAAAAGTACGGTTGTGCCGCTCGAGCTTTTAAACCAAATTTGGTTGGCGGGGCAAAAGATCATCATGCTTCAACCGCGTCGTCTGGCGGCTCGGGCGGTGGCGGCAAGAATGGCGGCGCAACTGGGGCAAGCCGTCGGGCAGACTGTCGGTTATCAGGTGCGGCTCGAGCGTAAAGTTTCCAGCAACACGCGGCTCGAGGTGGTGACTGAAGGCATTTTGACGCGGCGTGTGCAAGCCGACCCAACGCTTGAGGGTGTGGGTTTGGTGATCTTTGACGAGTTTCACGAACGCAGCTTGCACGCCGATACCGCGCTGGCATTGGTGCGCGAGGTGCAAACCGCCCTGCGCGAGGATTTGCGCGTGCTGATCATGAGCGCCACGCTTGACGCCGAACAACTCTCGAGTTTACTCAATGCGCCTGTGGTCTCGAGTTTTGGACGGGCTTTTTCAGTCGAAATCAAGTATGAAACCCGAGAACCCGACGACATTTTGCGGGCAGTTTTGAGGACGATTCGGCAAGCGCTCGAGCAAAACGAAGGCGACATTCTGGTGTTCTTGCCTGGAGCGAGTGAAATCAAGCGTATTGAAGCCAGCTTGAGCGACCTCGAGCATGTTGCCGTGCGCCCCCTGTACGGGGATTTGCCGCTCGAGGCGCAACAAGCCGCGATTTTATCAGGGCGGGAACGGCGCGTGGTGCTTGCCACAAATATTGCCGAAACCAGCCTGACCATTGAGGGCGTGCGCGTGGTGATTGACAGCGGTCTGGCTCGAGTCTCGAGGTTTGATGCGGGCACGGGTTTTACCCGGCTCGAGACGACCCGAGTCACGGTTGACAGTAGTGATCAACGTGCCGGACGGGCGGGACGGGTCGCGCCAGGAACTTGTTACCGCCTCTGGACGGCTGCCACCCACGCCAGCTTGAATTTGCAACGCAACCCCGAAATACTCGAGGCTGACCTTGCCCCCTTGGCGCTCGAGGTTGCCGCTTGGGGTTCGACGGATTTGCAATGGCTGACAGCCCCGCCCGTTGGCGCATTGGCGCAAGCCAAAACCTTGCTCGAGGATTTGAACGCAACCGCGCACGGGGTCATCACCGCACACGGACGGTCAATGCACGCCCTCGGCACACACCCGAGGCTGGCACACCTGCTGCTCGAGGGCAATGAATTGGGATTTGGAAACCTGGCAAGCGATCTTGCCGCGCTGCTCGAGGAACGCGACCCACTGCCCAGAGATTCTGGCGTGGATGCCGAACTGCGTTTGAATGCCTTGAACGCTTGGCGTCAAAAACAAGGTAGTGGTGCGGATGTAACGGTTCTAAAACGCCTCGACCAACTGGCGGCATCGTACCGCGCCAAATTGCCCAACACCTCGAGCCGTCAAATACCCGCCCACACCGTCGGACGACTGATTGCGCTCGCCTACCCCGAACGCATTGCGAG
>JANLWR010000091.1:0-1936 GCA_031364625.1 Deinococcales bacterium
TTTCATTTGCACGCTGGCGAGAACGGTTTGCTCGAGGGCAAACGGGCGTTTGGCAAGGAGCGTTTGGGTTTGATTCTCGAGCGTGTGACGGCTGTCAAAGCCTGAACTTGGCAGTATCTTTTGAGATCGTGCGCGTTGCTTTGAACGACCAGACCATTGTGGTTTTGGCTAAGAATTGATGTCCTCATTTTTGAAAATTGCTTTGGATACAGACAACAGCACCAAGCGGGAGGTCTTGGTGCTGCTCAAAAACTGCATCCGGCAAGCCAGACGCGAAGAAAATAATCAAGATAAAGATCGTCTTGTTTGCGGTCTTGAGATACAACGTGCAACGAATTTAAGTTTTAATTCGGCTTGGGCTGTTAATTCCTGAATTGAAATCATCATCAATTCAAACTCGAGATTTCGCCAACCAATCCGCGCTCGACTCGAGAACAAACTGGGTTTGGTACGGCTGATGACGCTCAAATAACCATTTGTCAAACAGGTTTCTGGGTTAATGCGTCCGAGCCTACCGTTCAAAATGTCAAGGTAAGATTCCCCGTACTCAAACTCTGCTCCGGTCAGGTCGATTGAACCGAGTTGGTGCAGGATTTGAGTCGTTCCCAGGGAATCACTGCCGCTCGCTCGAGAACTGTTCAACATGATTTAAATCATCAAGGTTTTCCCTGTATTGGCACTGAAACAAACCTGATTTTAGGCTGAGGAGAAAATCAATTGATCGCTCGAGTTTTGGTGCTTTACGGGCTTTATAAAATTTTCTTTTCCAAGACGCTAAAAACAATCTGGCTAGAGGTGCTCGAAAGATTTTTTGAACAGTGCGACCAAAGTAAAAGCGTAGAATCATCTTCATGACCGAAGAGCACACCCTCGAGACCGCCGAAAAGCTCGAGGCGTTCGGTGAAACCCTGCCCGCCAGGTTTGGGCGTGGCACGGTCATTTTGCTGGTCGGCGAAATGGGAGCGGGCAAAACCACGCTGACCAAAGGCATTGCGCGGGGGTTAAACTCGAGCGCCGAAGTCACCAGCCCAACCTACAATTTGGTTCACGAGTATCCAACGCCGGAAGGCAAGCTGATTCATATTGATGCTTACAGGCTCGAGCGTCCACAAAAATTGTGGCGCATGGGTTTGGATGAATTTCTGGATACGGCAAGGCTTATTGTGATCGAATGGGGTTTGGAACTTCGTCCTGAACTCGAGAAACCTGTAACAATCTTTCTTTCGGGTCTTAAAAAGGGTCGGTTTTTAAAACTCGAGCAAGATTAGGATTTAAAAAACACCAATTCTGGGTTGACCTCTGGCGGTATTGGACGTGAGGCTTTCAACTCGAGGTTGGCGGCAAGTTCATGCGCAAACTCGAGGTAGGCTGCATAATCTGGGCTTATTGAAGTCTGGCTCAAGATGATTTCAGGCTCGAGGGTGGAAAACAAACTTTGTGGTGTTGTATCAAGCGGGTGTTTCCAAGCGCCCGAACGCCAGTCAAAATCGTAAAGTGGCACAAAACGCTCGCCGTAATCGGCAACAAACTCGAGCGCGGTCAGCAAGAATTCAAATTCTTCTGGGCTGATAAACGAATTAAAATTCAGGCGCGTCCAACCTGGTTTGATGCCTTCAAAACCATCCAGAATCGCGTCACGGTAGCCGTGAGAGTGCGCGGCGTCGATGTCGAGCAGTTTATGCCCGTAAGGTCCAGCGCAGGCACAACCACCCCTGGATTGAATGCCGAAAAGATCATTTAACAGCCGCACCACAAAACGCGGGTGCAAATACCCACCTTCGGGACAACGTACCAAAAACGACAAGATTGCCAGCCGTGGCGTCTCGAGGTTGCCCAGAAGCTCGAGTTTGGGATGTGCTTTCAGGCGGCTGATGGCGGTACGGATGTGGTGTTTTTCGAGTTTTTCGATCTGTTCAACGCCCAAGGCATTTTTGAC
>JANLWR010000134.1:0-5332 GCA_031364625.1 Deinococcales bacterium
AATCCAAGTGGTAAAGAATTGTAAAATTCACGAATTTGATTGACGCGAGCCAAGTCTGTGGTATCGAAAAGCAGAACTTCCCATTCCTCGAGCAATTCGGCAAAGAATTGTTTGGCAACAGCTTCGCCAAGGTATTTAACGATCATATAGTCCACTTCGCACAACACGGTACTCGGAACAATCAGACGTTCTTGTTCAAATGCCTTGACCGCCAGATGATGTCGATCACTTTTGTCTAAAAATGCAATTAAGGCGCTGGTATCGCAAAGAATCACGTGTCATCTCGAGAAAAGAGCAACTCATCGACACGTTCTGATAAATCTCCAAGCCCCGAGTTTCCCATGCCTATCGAAGTGCGTTTGTATTTTGGCGGTGCTTTAGGCAACACTTTCTCAAGCACTTCCTCAAGGACAACCTGCTCAGATTTACCGAGTTGTTGCGAAAGGGACTCGAGACGCCGCTCGAGGTGTGGCGGTAAGTGTAAGTTCATGATTTTATTGTAGCAGTTGCTTGAGTGCTGGTGAATGATTACGTGACCTGTCATTCAGGCTGTGTGATGCGATGCCAAACTCAAGAGATTGACCAGGGTGATTTTGTGAAGTTGATTTCACAGTCTCAAATGCACTGGTCAAACCCGAGCTTCTAAGGTACAATCTTTCGGGCTGTTTCAATTTGTAACAGTCTGAATCGGAACTCTCGAGCAATCAACGGGGCAGAAAGCGTCCCTGATGAACCAAAACTCGGGTTTTCAAATCTCATGCGGTTCAACGCTTTCAAAATAGGAGAACGATGTCGTACTTGTCCATGAAGCAACTTCTCGAAGCTGGAGTGCACTTTGGTCACGAAACCAAGCGTTGGAATCCAAAGATGAAGCGTTTCATTTTTGCCGAACGCAACGGTATTTTCATCATCGATTTGCAAAAGACCCTGAAGCAACTGGATCGCAGTTTCGATTTTGTGAAAAGTGTTGCCGAGCAGGGCAAAGTCATTTTGATGGTCGGAACCAAAAAGCAAGCCCAGGAAATCACCGAACTCGAGGCGCGTCGTTCGGGAATGCCGTTCATCAACCAACGTTGGTTGGGTGGCATGTTAACCAACTTCAAAACCATTCGCGGTCGTATTGAACGTATGAAATTCCTCGAGACCGAATTTGAGACCGGTGCGATCAACGCCCGTCCAAAAGCCGAGCGCGTGTTGTTGCAAGCCGAACTCGAGCGTCTGCACCGTTACTTGGGTGGCATTCGCAACATGACCCGCCTGCCAGATTGCTTGTTTGTGATCGACCCAACCAAGGAAGCCATTGCCGTCAAAGAAGCCCAGAAGCTTGGCATTCCAGTGGTTGCCCTCGCCGACACCGATTCTGACCCCGATGTGATCGATTATATTGTTCCAGGCAACGATGACGCGATTCGTTCGATTCAACTGATTACCAGCCGTTTGGGTGATCTAATCGTCGAATGCCGTGGCGGCGGCGAGAACGTCTCGAGCCAAGCGGTGCTCGAGCAAATCGTCGAAGCCGAAGAGGTTCAAGTTCAAGTTTAAACATCAAACCGTACCGCCGAGCGTGACGCTCGAGAATCAAAGGTTGTGATTGCGATGATGGAATCAATTAAGAAACTGCGCGAGATGACCGGCGCAGGCATGATGGACGTTAAAAAAGCCTTGACCGATGCGGCTGGTGACGAGGAAAAAGCCGTTGCCTTGTTGCGCGAGCGCGGTATCGTCAAAGCTGCCAAGAAAGCGGATCGTGAAGCCAGCGACGGTTTGATTCGTGCTTATTTAAGCACGGACGGCAAAACCGCAGGCTTGGTCGAGATCAACTCGGAGACAGATTTTGTTGCCCGTAACAGCGACTTTCAAGCGCTGGTCGGCGATTTCGCACGTCACGTTGCCGAGAATGGCGCTGTGGACGGCGCTATCGGTATGGACGTGCTCTCGAGCCAGAAGTTCTTGAACCAAGAAATCACCCTCGGTGACCACCTGGCTGAGAACATCACCAAAATCGGTGAGAATCTGATTCTGAACCGTGCCGCACGTTTTGTGGCAACGGCTGGTTTCGTGACAACCTACATTCACCAAAACGATAAAATCGGTGTTCTGGTCGAAATTGAGGGCACAAACGACGCTCAAATCGGCAAAGACATTGCGTTGCACATTGCCGCCGAACGCCCACGTTACCTGACCCGAGATGAGGTCAACACCACTGACCTCGAGAAAGAGCGCGAGATTCTGACCAACAAAGCCCGCAACGAGGGCAAACCCGAGAACATCATTGAAAAGATCGTGGCGGGGCAACTCGCCAAATTCTATGAGGACAACGTGCTGCTCGAGCAAAAGTTTGTGAAAGACAACAACATCACCATCACCCAGCTTTTACCGGCGGGGGCGAGCATCAAACGCTTTGCCAGATTTGAAATCGGCAACAAGTCATAAATTTCGTTGGGGATGGTCTCAGACCATCCCCCACGTTACAGAAGGGCGGAGGGCATGAAGATACAGCGGGTACTGCTCAAATTGTCCGGCGAGTTCCTCGCCCAAGAAGGTGGCTTCGGCATTTCGCCAGAAGCCACTTTTTCGCTTGCGACCACCATCGCAAATGCCAAGAAAAGCGCCCCAAAAGTGCAAATCGCCTGCGTGGTCGGGGCTGGTAACTTGTGGCGCGGCGCACGCAACGGTGTGGGCATGGACGCCGCCACCGCCGATTACATGGGCATGATCGCCACCAACATGAACGCCCTGGCACTCCAAGACGCGCTCGAGCGGGCTGGCGTGCCAACACGCGTGCAAACCGCGATTCAGATGTCGCAAATTGCCGAGCCGTACATTCGCCGCCGGGCGATTCGTCACCTCGAGAAAGACCGCGTGGTGATTTTTTCTGGTGGGACTGGAAACCCGTTTTTCACCACCGACACCGCCGCCACGCTTCGGGCGCTCGAGATTGGTGCGGACGTTGTCTTGATGGCAAAAAATAAGGTTGACGGTGTGTACGACAGCGACCCGCGTAAAAACCCCGAAGCCCTCAAGTTTGACACCCTCAGCCATATCGAGGTCGTCAGCAAAAGGCTCGAGGTTATGGACGCCACAGCCATTACGCTCTGCATGGACAAAAAACTGCCGATTGTGGTGTTTGACATGTTTTGCCAGGGCAACCTCGAGAAACTCTTGCAGGGCGAGCATGTCGGAACGTTGATCAGCAGCTCGTAGGCGCTTGTAGGGGCGCAAAGCCTTGCGTCCCCGCTTGCAGTACAATCTCTTTTTGGAGGACACAACCATGAAAGACATTTTTGATGATGCCCGCTCGAGAATGACCAAAGCCATAGAATCTTTGGAGTCACACTTGTCGGTGCTTCGTACAGGACGCGCCAATGCCAGTATGTTGAACAAAGTCACGATGGATTATTACGGGTCTACAATGCCAATCAACCAAATGGCGAACATCACCGCGCCAGACGCTCGAACACTGGTCATTGCTCCGTTTGACCGCTCGAGCTTGGCGGGTATCGAAAAAGCCATTCGGGATTCGGATTTGGGTTTGAACCCTGCCAACAAAGGCGATTCGCTGTTTATTACTATTCCAGCCCTGACCGAAGAGCGCCGCAAAGATTTGGTGAAAAACGCCAAGAATTACGCCGAAGAGGCTCGAGTTGCGGTGCGCAACGTACGTCAAGACGCGATGAAGTCCGTCAAGCAACTCGAGAAGGACAAACTCGCCAGTTTGGACGAAGTCAAACGCGGCGAGGTTGAAGTGCAAAAGATCACCGACGAATTCATTGCCAAGGTCGAGGTGACGTTCACCAAAAAAGAATTCGATATTCTCGGTTCTTAAGTTGCTCGAGGTTTTTGTGACGTACCGAAACTGATTTCGGTACGTCATGTCTTGTAAAACCGTGTCGAGCATCGTATTTTTGTTAAGCTTCGCACAAGATTCATTGTTTTTCGGTTAGGCTACGTCATTCCAGTTGTTTTTAGGATTCCTTTGAACGAAAGTACGACATCCACTGAAACTAAACCCGTCCGAACATCTTCGGAGCTTGGTCAACGTGCCGTTTGGGGTTTGATTGCCTTTGGCACGGTGGTTGGCATGTTGTGGCTGGGTTGGATTGGCGCAATGATCTTGGCAGTTCCTGCCGTAGTGATTGGCTTGCACGAGTTTCGCAGCATGGCACGAAACAAGGGTTATAGCGTGGGCGGACGCAGCATCTATGTCTTTGGTTTGTTGATGCTGGTTGCCAGTTTACCAATCCTGCCCGAAAACTGGCGCGGCGTTCCCTGGCGTGAAATCGTCATGTGGGCTTATTTTATGTGGGTCATGATTGTCGAAGTGATTCGACCTTCAGAGCGCCCACTCGAGCGCATCATGACCAGTTTATTTGGCGTGCTTTACATTCCATTTTTGATTTCGTTCGGCATGTTGTTGCGTTACACGCCCAACGATCATGTCGGTTTTTGGTACATCATCATTACCGCCGTTGGCGCTTATGCCAGCGACACGGGTGCGTACTTTGTCGGGGGTCGTTTTGGCAAGCGCAAACTCGCGCCCGAAATCAGTCCCGCCAAGACGCTCGAGGGTGCGCTGGGTGGGTTGGTGTTTAGCATGTTGATGGTCTTTGGCATGAGTGAAGCGATTAGACCGATTATTTCGGATGTGAAGCTTTCTGAAATCTGGATTTTTGCCATCCTTGTCTCGAGTGCGGCTCAACTTGGTGACCTTGCCGAAAGCGTGATCAAACGCGGGTTTGGCGTCAAAGATTCTGGCAATTTTTTGCCGGGGCACGGCGGGTTGCTTGACCGCATGGACAGTTTGTTGTTTGCGCTGCCCGTCGCCTATTATTACCTTTCGGTGGCGGTCTTTTGATGGTCAAAGTCGAACCCAGCACCGTGTTATCACTCGAGGAAATCAAAACCCGACTTCGTGAATTGCAAGAACTGGTCAATCAACTCAAATCTGACGCGGTGGTTCAATCCAAATCGCTCGAGAAAATTCAGCAAGAACGCTTGTTTTTGCAACAGCAGTTGATTATCGTCAAAGCTGAACTCGAGCAGGCGAGGGGGCAGAATGTGCGGACGGTGATTGAGCCTCGAGTCATCAATTAAACACTTGTCACTTGCAGCAAAGCGCCAAACCCAATAACCTCGAGTCAATGAGTTATTCAATTTCTATTCTTGGCAGCACGGGTTCGATTGGAACACAAACCCTAGAGGTGGCACGCTGGCGCGGCTGGCGCGTCGCAGCTCTGGCGGCGGGTAAAAACCTGGATTTGATTGTCAAGCAGGCGCTCGAGTTTCAACCCAAACTGGTCAGTGTTGACGCCAGTATTTTGCAAGCCGCTCG
>JANLWR010000207.1:0-4196 GCA_031364625.1 Deinococcales bacterium
GTGACCGACCGCGCCGCTTGCTCCAACAATCGCTAATTTCATGATTTCCGTCCTTTGCTGTTCACGTATTCTAAACCAATAAAAAACCCGCCCTGGCAGGCGAGTAAAAGCGACAAACCCGTTGGGTCTGCCGCCTAAATAGTCGTGGTGGTGAACGCGTGCTTCATCTGGAATTAAATTAACATTCAAACTCGAGCGTGTCAATTTTACGTCAACGCACTCGGCTCGAGTCCTTGAATTCTTCAATCGTTTGCGTTTTGGTCAACATTTCGTGAATAAAGTCTCGAGATTTCATAAACAGATCACAAAACTTTACCCCATCTGGTTTATTTAAACCAAGGTCAAAAAGAATGAAAAACGCTTTTCCAAACACTCATTTTCACACTTTGACATTAAAAGTGTCGCACAAGTGTCGAAAGACTTTTAAAATCATCAAGTACGATACACACCAAGGAGACATTCAGTGCTCGAGTACCCAATCCCACAATTAGATGACCCTCGAGCTTTTGAAGAATGGCGGGTGAATGTTTCTCGAGCTTCGACAGAAACTTTTGATGCAGCGGTTGAAGCACTGATACAACTGAACAATCCGCTTGCGAACTTACGCGCAGCCACCATGCTAACCTCAAGTAACAGCGAACAATCGCGTGAATTGGCAAGTAAAGCACTGATTGGCAATGACCAATCTGTCCACCTAATGGCGAAAGCTCAACTTGCTTACCTGCACATCCGTAGCGCTTGGAGTGGAAATGAAACACCAAAATTCAACAGCCAAGCTGCTCCTTTGGTTCTTGAAACCATTCTCGAGGAAATCAAAGCGTTACGAGATCGAAGTCAACTGAGCATAGAAGCCGAGCTGCGTACCCGTAGTTTTTTAGCAGATGCTTATGTTTTTAGTCAAAACTTTAATGGGACAAAAATTAATGCGGCTGAAGTAATTATTCTAGCAGAAGCACTGGGAATGTTTTCATTTGCATCAATTGGTAAATATCAACTTGCAGTTACAACTTTTTTTGAAGGTAATGCTTCAAATGCGGTAGCTTTATACAAAACAATTATTGAAGACAAAGCAGTTGATTCAGGTTTAGCAGGTCGAGCCGCACGATCTCGAATTCTAGCATTTGATGCTTTAGGTGATGACGATAGTGTTGAAAGTTACTCGAGCAGTACATCAGATTCATTAAACCCAACGGCTCAAGCCCAAGTCGCATTGCTAAAGTTCAATACGTTAAGATTTGGCATTAAAATTTTTGATAGAAAATTTTTAGAACTGGCTGGAAATTATCCAAGACTCATCGCATCAATTAATCATTCCATCATATCTGCATTATCAACAACATTAGACGAACCCGCATTGGTTACATCAAAATACCGTGAAGCTTATAAAGAGAGTATTCGACCAACAGAATTAGCACTTGGTTGGATGCGCTACGAATTGCAAGTATTAATATGTTTTTTATTATTGCGAATCAATGAGGTTGGACTTGCACTGCAAAGAACTCTTACAAAAAACAACCTCGAGAAACTACCCTTAGCCAAAAGAATTTTTGCTTTGTGCGTCGCTATTGAAGTGCTTGTTTTTGTACTACCAGACAGTTCGGAAAGTTTGGTTGATGCACTGACTTCTGCAACAGAATGCTTTCTTAATTTAGACGAACGCATTGCCAAGCAAGTTGCAGCACGCCTTCAATTGCTTACACCGCTTGCACTTGCCTTGATCGCTCGTTTTCCAGGTGCAACAGATGTTGTTGTTCATTACGGTAATGGCTCAATTTTAAATTTAACTGCGCGTAAAATTCGTGTGTATGACGCTGAAGGATTACGTCCTGTCCAAGTGGTTCGATACATTTTAGAAGCATTTCATATCAACGCAGATTTCTTAGGGCGATTGGGTGGTGGTCAAGCTGCTGGGTTGCGTCAAACTTTGTATCGACCTTACTATCAAACAGAATATTGGTACACGCCAATAACTGCCCTTCAAGTTAATTTTGCACTGTTGTGTTGCCGTGACGTAATGCAAGACAAGCGTTTACAAATGATGCTAAACCGCAGTATTAAAGAACTTAAATTACGTTATGGCTATGTTCCCAAACTCCAAAAACTTGAACAACCCGCAGAACTTGCGCTTTTAGAAACAATCCTTGAGAAATTCGAGAAATCCCAAATTACGCCACAACAAGCGCACCAAGCGCTTTTTGGAAAAGGAGATAGAATATGAAGAAAAAGTTCGCGTGGTTCATGGTTACTGTACTGGCTGTTGGTGTATTTGCCAACCAAAGTTCAAAGGTTCAAGTTCATCCATCAAACCAGATATTGGCGATTGCACAGGAACTGGGTAATGGCTTACCGCCGCCGCCAAGAGGCGGCTGTGGTGGCAAGGGAAGCCCTTGTCTTTCTCCAACAAAAGTTGTGGGTAATGGCTAAATTTGGATGCTCAATCTCACCAAAAAGTCATCTCAATCTCGAGACATCCCGCTAAAAACTCCAAGAATCATTACTACCCAATCTAATCATGAATAAAAAAACACCCTTTTTTGTATTAATTATTTGTGTGGTCGCTTGTTTGGCGACCACACAGGGTTCTGAGCAATATGATTTATCAATTTTCAACGAAACTTTCGATATTATACAGCAAAAATATATTAATCCTCTTGAAATAAATATTCAAAAGTTTCGTATCGAATCTGAAAAAGAGTTCCTTAGTAGTTGCTCAGGGCAATGTTTTGCCGACGAAGCAGAACGCAAAATCGACAATATTCTTCGTAAAGTAAATGATCCCCACTTGCGCTTAGTTCCAAATGCTCAACTTACAGATGATGCTGGCGATGTTGTTGGTAGTTTTAGTCATTATCAACATTATGGACTTCGATTACTCGAAAAAAACCAACATATTGTTGTCACTCGAGTTCAACCAAAATCACCAGCAGCGAAAGCTGGAATTGTCGTAGGCGATGAAATTGTATCTTTTGAAAACTTAAAGGATAAAAAAGAAATCTTTCAAACCTTAGCTACTCGAGAATACCATGAAAAATCAGTTTTCATTGGAATATTTACGCGTTCTGGTCAAAATAAGACAATAAAATTAACCTCATCGGCTTTTAGATGGGAGTCTTATATTGAAAAAATTAATACAAATACTTCAATAATCTATGTGCCAAATTTATTCCCCACTGGCATTGCTGATGTAGAAGTTCACAGTCTAATCAAAAAAGCTTTAGAAAATGGCAGTAAAAAACTTATTCTTGACCTACGTTTTAATGAAGGTGGCGGAGCTTTTGGTAGCGCTAATGTTTTAGGAGCTTTTGTCGATAAAGTTGAGCAAATTTATACCAGTATTGACAATAAAATTGTAAAATATCGATATGAAAACGGCATGACATACTCTGAAAGATCTAATGAGCCTGGGAAAATAACCACCGAGGCTTTTGAGAATCCAAGCCAATGGAAATATCCTGTCGCCATCCTGGTTGGACCAAATACGTTCAGCATCAGTGAAACACTGACTGCAAACTTTCAAAAGTACAAACGTGGCATTGTGATTGGAGAATCAACTTGGGGAGGTGGCGGTGTGGTAACAGATTTATTTCCAATCAAAACTGGAGCAAATTTATTATTACCAATATATCGAATTTCCAACACTGACGGCACTTTACTTCCTTTGAAAGTCACTCCTGACATCAATCTCCCGCTTGATCTTGTGGGGCTGACCAAAGGGCACGACAACCAAATTGAAGCAGCAGTAAAATATTTGGACAATCAAAAATAACCGTTTCTAACCGCTTTTAAAATAGCACAAAATCTCGAGCTTCCAAGATTTAAAACTCGAGAATCCCAAAAGTTCTTATTTCTAACCTCGAGCATCTTATTTTTATCGACAATGCCTATGACAATTGTCATATGACATATGTGTGATGTTTTTTGCCGCTCGAGGTTGAATAATTTAAAACATGTTCCATTCCGCAACACAGGCACTCAAAATCGATTTTTGAAAAGGAACAACCACAATGCAGCAAACCATAATTGAACCGACTACAATCAAAAAAACGGAATTTTTACGCCCCATAAACTGGCTTGTGGGGCTGACCGCCTGACAGAAAGTATGAGAACGTCTCCAAACAAAGTATTCTTTTGTTGATGACACAAAAAAACTGTTGGAGACGCAACCCAAATATACACCAACATCCGAGCGAAACTCG
>JANLWR010000213.1:0-7692 GCA_031364625.1 Deinococcales bacterium
TGCTCGAAATCGAACACGCCCGAGGGCACTTCCTGACCAACATGCAAAACCATGTCCGCCTGAGCCATATGATGACGCTCGAGATGGTCGCGGCTGATGCTGGCAGCCCGCAAAATCACCTCGATGGCAGTTTTGGGAACGGTTGCGGGCGCATCGAATCCGACATCCACCGCCAGCACAAACGATTCCGGCAGCAAACCCCTCGCCACACTGACCGGAACATTGTTGACCACATGCCCATCTGCCAAATGACGACCATTTAATAAGACTGGCGGAAAAACACCAGGGATCGCGCAGGAAGCGATGGCAGACTCGAGCAACAAACCCGTCGTCAGAATCACCTCTTCGCCGGCAATCAAATCGGTGGCAACAAATGCCAGCGCCAAGTTTAAATCTTCAAAACAAACACTGCCCACCAGGGGCTGCAAACTCTGACGAAGCGGCTCGAGGCTGGCAATACCAGGACCAGAGACGCCAGACAAAATCACTTTTTGCCAACCCGACAAGGTTTTTAAGGCGTCAATCAGATCAAAGCCTTTGCTTGGCTTATTGGACAAGACCTGGCGCAAATGCGCATAACCGCTCGAGCCGATGGCTTCGATCAGTCGGTAAATCTCGGTTCTCGAGCGCGACTCAAAAGCGTTGGTTTGTGTGCCAGGGGCTTCGTCCTGGCGTCTGAAACCTGCCGTCTCGAGCGCGAACAACATGCCAGCCAGCGCACCCGAACTGCTGCCCGCGATGGCAGCTACTTCAATATCGGCTTGTTGTAATGCCCGCAAGACGCCCAAATGTGCCGCACCGCGCACGCCACCACCGCCCAACGCCAGAGCCAGTTTGCGGGGTGATTGAAACTTCATGCCCTACCCTACTCAAGATCATAGGTGGCTATCAAGTTCTGAGCATGATGCTTGGTGCGGACAAGCATTTAAAAAACACAGCTTAAAATCAAAGTTGTGTTTGCAGGATATACCAAAAAGACTTTGCGAGACGCAATACTGAAGACATCTTGAGTTTGAAAGCTGTTTTGTGCACCAAATTGCAATCCAAAATGCTAAGATGAGGGTCGTGAAGCTTCCCGTGCGCGTATCCCTTATCTGGCTTGTGCTGGTCGGCACTGCCCTTGGTCAGGCAATCAACTCCAAAGCCCAAGATCAATACAACAAATGTGCCGAGTTTTTTCAACAAAAACTTTTCGATGCCGCCGACAATGCCTGTCGGCTTGCCGAAATTCAACAACTGAATTACAGCGACTCACTGCGATTGCACGCCAGGGTTGCACTGCGCATGAACAACATTGCGGCGGCGCAAGGCTTTGTCGATCAAGCCCGCCTCGCCGACCCGAGCAGCCCACAAAACGATGTGATCGGCGCAGAGGTCATGCTGCAAAACAACAAATTTGATGAAGCCTACCTTTTGGCACAAAGCGCCCTGCAAAACCCCAGGCTGTCCTTAAAATCAAAAGTCCTGGCGTACAAAATTACCGCCCAGACCAGTCAATTGGCGGGCAACGAGGGGGAGAGCATCAACGCCTACCGCGAAGCCCTCAATTTAGACTCGAGCGACACCGAAGCCCGTTTGGAACTGGCTCAGATCATGGTCAGAAGCGATCCCAAAGCCGCCGCAAACCTGCTGCGCAACTCGCCAAACCGTCCACCCGAAATTCAAGCCGAGTACGGACGCACCCAGTGGATTGCTGGCAATTTACCGGGCGCAATTCAAACCTTGGAACAAGTCGCCGGTAACCCAGGCGCATTCGCCAGGGACAGAGGCTTGTACCAACGCGCCCTGGGCGCACTGGCTTACGCCTATTACGGCATGGGCAATGTTTCTGAAGGCTCGAGGGTACTGACCCAAACCAGCAATTCCAATAATATTTTTGCCCTGGTGATCGGCAAAACCTTGCCGTGGTTGATCGCTTTGGTGGCGTTGCTGGTGGCGCATTTGGTCGGTGAATCTCAGATCGAACCGCTTTCAACCATCGAAATTCAAGAAGGTCCTCGCCCCTGGACGGTTGCCAATGTGTACTCGCATTTGATTGTCTCCGTGCTGGTTGGAGGCGTCGCCGCGCTGCTTGGCGGCAAAATGTTGTACGGCAATTACCTGGCATTGTTCACCCCCGTTCAGGGCGATGTCGCCAGGGATTTGTTCTTTGGTTTTTTTGCCATCACGTTAATCGGTTTAAGTTGGTACACCACCCAAAGAAACGGTTGGAAGCCAGCACAATTGCTGATCGGCAAGTTCTCGCCGAGCCAGATTGTTGAGGGCATCATTCTTGGCGCGGTGATTACCATATTGACCATTGGCTACCAATACGGGGCTAAAACCCTGCACTTCACAGGCTTTTACCTGCACCTCGAGTATTGGCGCTTAAGTGCGTTGTTACCCATTTTATTGCTGCCACTGACCGAAATTTTCTTCAGGGCTTTTGCGGTCTTTCCAATCGAAAAACGATATGGTCAAACCCTGGGCGCAGTCGTGCTGGTCTTGTTGTTCGCCGTAACTTTTGCCATGCCCGTGGTGCTGCTGACATTGATTGGCGTTGGCGTGCTGTATTACACCAACCGCGAAAAAAGCGTGATTCCCGCGATTGTTGGGCAATTGGTGTTTTACCTGGCGTTGCTGGGCTTGCTGTCCGTGCCAATCGTGCGCACCTGGTTTTCGTAAATTATCCCGTTAGTTTGACCAACCGACCTTGTGCAGGCAGGGATGTGTCCTGACCGTCAAGAAACACAGTCTGACCTCGAGACATGGTGCGCTTCACCACGCCCTTAAATTCTTGTCCCAAGTACGGACTTTGCTTGTGGCGGTACTCGAGCATTTGAGGACTTAAAACAAAACTGGCGTTTAAATCCAGCAGCACCAAATCGGCGTCAAAACCAAGCTCGAGTTTGCCTTTACTGGCAAGTCTAAAGCGCTTTGCTGGGTTTGCGGACACCAAGCTCGAGATTTGCGACAAACTTAAGCCCCTAGCCCGAAAACCTTGGGTGAAGAGCACGTTCAGGCTGCTTTGCACCCCAGAGATACCGCCCCAAATCGCAAAAAAATCTGGGGATGTTTTCATGCTGGGCGGCGCTGGCGAATGGTCGCTGCCAATCATATCGACTTGTCCTTTTAAGACTTGCTGCCACAACAGTTCTTGCTCGAGTTTTGATCGCAGCGGTGGAGCACATTTTGCAGGTGCGCCAAGGCGTTCTAAATCCTCGTCTGTGAATGCCAGATAATGCGGGCAGGTTTCGATGGTCACGTTCGCGCCGCGTGCTCGAGCCTCAGATGCCAGAACCACGCCGCGACCCGAAGAGACATGTACCAAATGCAGCGCACAGCCAGTTTCCTGGGCAAACAGAATTGCTCTGGAAATCGCCTCGAGTTCGGCGATGACAGGGCGAGACTCGAGGTAATCTGAAATGCTGGTTTTGCCCAAAGCCTTCAAACGACCCGAGAGTGCGCCCGTGATGGCGTCCGATTCGGCATGAACCGCCACGGGCAGCCCCAAACTTGCCGACACCCGCATTCCCTCGAGCAGGGTCAGGTCATCCGCAGCACCAAATTCTTCCAGTCCAGAATTGCTCATGAAGGCTTTAAAGCCAATGACACCGCACGCTGCCAATTCGGGCAGCGCCTCGAGATTTCCAGGCACAAGCCCGCCCCACAGTGCAAAATCGGTGAGGCTCGAGCGTTCCATTGCCGTCAGTTTTTGCTGAAAACTTTTGGCGTTGGTCGTGACGGGCGAAGAATTGAGTGGCATGTCAAAAAACAGCGTGCCGCCGCCAGCCGCCAGCGCTGCTGAACCGCTGGCGATGCCCTCCCAATCGGCTCGACCTGGTTCGTTAAAATGCACGTGAGCATCGATCATGCCAGCCATGACATGCAACCCTCGAGCATCGATTTCAGTTGCACTCGAGTTCGAAATCTCTGGCTCGAGCATCACGATTTTGCCGTCTGCAATTCCAATGTCCAGAATCTCGAGGGAATCACGCACCACAGTTGCGCCGCGAACGATCAAATCCAAATCAGCCATGACCCAAGCATACGGGTTTCCTAGGGTGCGGGTTTTGTCTGGCAGCCTTCACGGCGTAGAATTCCCTGGTGATTTTTAAGCGCATCATCCCCTGCCTCGACGTTGACCGTGGACGTGTGACCCGAGGTGTGCAATTCCAGAATGTTCGTGAAATCGGTGATCCGGTGCAGTACGCCCAAAAATACGATCTCGAGGGGGCAGACGAACTGGTGTTTTATGACATCACCGCCTCCAGCGACGGGCGCGACCTCGAGATGAACTGGGCGAGGAACGTTGCCGAAACTGTTTTTATGCCCTTGACCATTGGCGGCGGTGTACGCACGCTCGAGGATTGCCGGCGCTTGCACTTGGCGGGGGCGGACAAGATCAGCATCGATTCTGGCGCGGTTAGCAATCCCAATATTATTCGAGAAGCCAGTGACCACTTCGGGGCGCAGTGCGTGGTGCTGTCCATGCAGGTCAAACGCCGCGAAAATGGGCAAGGCTGGGAAACCTTTGTCAACGGCGGACGCAAAGCCACGGGTTTGGACGCCGTCAAATGGGCAGTGCGCGGACAAGAACTTGGCGCGGGCGAATTGGTCTTAAACAGCATCGACGGTGACGGTACAAAGGCGGGTTACGATCTCGAACTGTGCGCTGAGGTCAAAGCCAACGTGGACATTCCAATCATCGCCTCGGGCGGTGCGGGAACGCTGGAAGATTTTTATGAAGTGCTGACCACAGGACGCGCCGATGCTGCGCTGGCAGCCAGCGTCTTTCATTTTGGGACGTACAGCGTAGAAGAAGTCAAACAATACTTACACGGTCGCGGCGTGCCAGTCCGACTCGAGCCATCAGTTTAAGGGGATTTTATGCCAATCGATATTCAAGCACCATTTTCAATCTCGAGCATCACTTTTGACGCGAACGGACTTGTGCCGGTGATTGCCCAGGAGGCGGGCAGTATGCGGGTCTTGATGCTGGCTTACGCCAACCAAAAAGCGATTGCACAAACCCTGGCAACGGGTCGTGCCACGTACTTTTCACGCTCGAGAAACGCACTGTGGACGAAGGGTGAAGAGTCGGGACACGTGCAAAATATGGTCTCGGTGACGCTTGACTGCGACGGCGATGCGGTGTTGTACACGGTTGAACAGGTCGGTGCGGCGTGTCACAAAAACCAGGATTCGTGCTTTCACAATGCCCTGTCTGGCAAATTGCCAAGCGCGAGTTTTGGCGCGGTGGTCGGGCGGGTGTACGCCACCATTTTAGACCGAATTCGCAATCAACCCGAAGGCTCTTACGTGGCTACATTGCATCGGCAAGGCATCGACCGCATCTTAAAGAAAATTGGCGAGGAGGCGGGCGAGGTGATTATCGCCGCCAAGAACAATTCCAAGCCCGAGCTGCAACTCGAGGTCAGCGATTTGTTGTTTCACTCGTTGCTGGTCATGGCAGAGGTCGGCGTCAACCTTCAAGACATTGCGTATGAACTCGAGGGACGTCACAGCAAATGAGTGTGTTCGAGACTCGATTTTTCAAGCCAGCGCGATATTTTTGAACTCCGTTCAAGAATGGGTTTGTACCGAGTTTGTACTTTGGTGCTGGTTTTTTGGGCGTGTTATGGGATAAATTGAGCATGAAACCACAGTTCAGTCAAGACAAATCCACTCGAGCAAACTGACTCCACGATTGGCACATGGCAAACCTTTTTGAAATCACCTTGGGTTTAATGGCAGGTTTAATCCTGCTTTTTCTTCACATCAACCGTGAACGATGGGGGTTTTTTCCGATTCTGGGATTTTTGATGCTCACGACCGTGGGCGTGTTTCTGGCTCTCTTCTTACCCCATGCCTCACTCAACTCGAGTGCCCTTTACATCACCCAATTTGGTTTGGCACTGATCTTCATTTTTGACGGTCTCAAACGCTGGCGCTCGAGTCTGATCGTGATTTTATTGATGGCTACCGTCATCAGCGCCGCCCTCAACATGTCTGGAATTTTAGACCCTCAAAGTAATCAACTGTCAATTGTCAACACTTTGGCATTGCTGGTGGCGGGTTTTTTGATGTGGCTGCTGTTCGTCCAACTTCAAACCACGACTTTTGTTCGGATGTACACCATGTTTACCGTGGCTGGGGCAACCGATTTGATTCTGAGAAAATTACTGATTCCAGAAGCACCCATCATGCTCGAGACCAGATTGCTGTTGATGGTTTTGATCGGACCCGCCTTTGCCTGGTATTTGGAACGCACCAATACTGACCTTCAAACCAGCAACAAGGCGCTGAACAATGCCACCTATAAGGCACTGATGGGAACGCTGGCGGTGATCGTCCACGGTAAACCTCGAACCTCGAGCAAAGATGCGGTCACGACCTTTTTTGATACCGCCGAAGTGCTCGCCCGTGGCAGCGAAGACGATTTGTACCCAAAACTCTTGGACAGCGCCCTGTCCTTAATCCCTGGCGCTCAAGCCGGAAGTTTACGCCTGCGCAGCGGCGACACGTTCAAATGGGTGGCACAGCGCGGACACGATGACCTGATCCTCAACCTCGAGATTGGCATGTCTCAGGCGCTCGAGTTTCATGGTGATCCCCTGGGATGGTACAGGGGTACACCCGTCATTCGGGTGCGACCAGCCTTTGACGCGCAAGTGAATTCCAAACTTCCTGCCACACGACAAAGTGTCAAAAGCGTGCTGATCTTACCGATTCTGGTCGGGCATGAAATTGTTGCTGAAATCAGTTTGGACAGTTTCAAATCCGAGAAAGCCTTTTCGGATGACTCCGTGTCCGCCGCAAGGCAATTTGCCCTTCAAGCCGCCGCACTGATTGCCGCCAAACGCGAGCAAATCAACCTCGAGTCGAGATTGCGCGAATTTGAAGTGCTTGAAAGTGTCACCGGTGCCCTGCACAACGCCCATAGTTTGGAAGACATTTGCGAACGCGTGATGCTCGAGACGGTACGTTTGATCGGTTCGCAACACGCGACGGTGTTGTTGGTGTCCGAAGACACCCGAAGTTTGAAAGTGCAAAGCGCTTGGGGTTTGTTTAAATCTTTGCTTCACGCGGGCGTCCCACGTGGCAACGGTTTGTCCTGGTCCGCCATTGAAACCCGTCGCATGATCGAAACTCCGGACACCCAACGCGACCCACGCAATTACGCGCCCCACATCAATACACCACTTCCACCACATTCACAACTGACCACCCCATTGTTTGACTCCAACGGCACAGCTTTGGGAGTCCTGATGTGCGCCAGAAACTTACCCGATCAATTCAGCGAACTTGATAAACGCCTGGTCAATGTGATCGCCAAAGTCACCGCCAGCGCCTTGGAGCGCGTTCGGGTGACCGACGACTTGGAGCGTCGCGTCATGGAAAGCCAAACTTTGCTGGCACTCTCGCATTTATTAGAGAGCACCGACCCGCAACTGGTGCATGTTGCCCTGAAACGCATCATGGAACTTGGCGGCGCGGACGTCGGCATTGTCGGTGTCATGCGCGACGGCGTGCTGCGCATGGAAACCCATACGGGGAAAATCTCGGATGAGCTGATGGCAAGCCTGCAACAAGGCTCGA
The DNA here is from genome assembly GCA_031364625.1 of Deinococcales bacterium. GTDB lineage: Bacteria > Deinococcota > Deinococci > Deinococcales > JAAFIG01 > JANXTZ01. Next base: position 7,582 of record JANLWR010000213.1, read on the forward strand.
GCGCCGAAGAGGTTTCGTTCGTCAACCTCAAAGCCCAACAAGGTTTGGATATTCGTCTTTCAGAACTGCAACAATTTGCTGGTCTGAACAACGCTGGCTTAAAACGAGCTT
>JANLWR010000229.1:0-3231 GCA_031364625.1 Deinococcales bacterium
CGTTGGAGTTGATTCAGCGTGGATTTCCAAAACGTGCCGCCCAAGAGCTTCTGGATGCGCCAAGAAACGCTGAGGTGGACTTGCTGCGAGCCAAAGCCCTCGAACGCGCCGGACTGTACAAAGAATCGCTCGAGGCGGCACGAGATTTGCCTGACACCCCTGAGCATTTGGCATTGCGTGCCGTCTTGCATCATTGGCTTGGCAATCCCACCGAGGCAAAAGCATGTGCAGAACAGGCACTTTCTGGTGGCATTGAAGCTCGAGCGGAGGCTCACAACACCCTTGGGTATATTTTTCATGCCCAAGGAGACTTCCAGGCGGCAGTGGCATCATTTCGCAAAGCGGCGGCGTTGTGGCTTGGTTTGGGTGACGAGAACCGACGTTTGTCCACACTTGTCAACCTGGCTGCCGCCCGCACAAGGCTCGGCGAGGATGTCGAGGCTGCGTACCGCGATGTGCTCGAGGCTGCCAAAGGCAACCTTCAAGTTGAAGCGCAAGTTCAGATTAATTTGGGTTGGGAGTATTACCAGAAAAATGACCTCGAGCAAGCCTTGGAGCACTTCAGACAAGCGGAAATCATCGCCATGAAGTCAGGCAACTCGAGACAAGTGGCATTGGCGCAAAACAACGTCGGCAGTATGCTTCACCTTCAAAACAATTTAATTGAGGCGAAAACGTTTTACATCAAAGCCATTTCATCTGCTCGGACGGTTGGTGAAATCTTGGTTTTGGCAATGTCAATGGCAAATCTTGCTGAAGCCGAAGGCGATACAGATGCTTGGGAAGAAGCCATTTCACTTTTGGAAAACGCAGGCTACCAGCAACAAGCACAGGAGCATCTAGAAGACTTACAAGCCTATCGTGCCAAGATAACCTAAGCCGTTGTTTATTCTGTTTAGAACAGTGAAAAGTCGAGTTTTGCGGTGATTTGTGAATAATGTGATGCTAACGTGGTGTTGTCGTATGACAAACGGTTCGTCTGGAATCTCTGGGCTTTAAAGGGCTTTACGGAGGGAAATATGAAACGATGTACTCGAGGGATAAGTCTTTGTCTGATGGTCATTTTGGTGGTGGGTTTACAAGGATGGTCTTCTGAGGCAGTGCCAAATTTGACAGGCAATCTCAGTTTTACACCAGAAAAGGTCAGTCCCTATCCATACCGTGCGACGTGGCTCGAGACAGTGGACGTACAACTTTCATGGGATCTTGTCAGGTTGCTTGATCTACAAGATGTCCAAGTAAATGTGGCGGGTCTTGATGCAATGACCACAGTTGATCCCTTAAGCAACGTCGTTTCATTTGTGCTTCCCAAACATATTTGGGGTGGACCACAGCAATTTTCCGTTTCGGGTGTACAGAATCAGACCAGACAAACCCTGGCAAAAGGTATTATAAACGTTTTGGGTCAATCAGTGTTTGATGATCGAGACGATCCAACTGCAAATGTCCCAACAACCAGTATTTTTTTTATTTCGCAACTAGGGCAAGAGGACTTGAGAAACAAATTGAGACAAGACTTTGTTCTGGAGCCAAAGACAAATTTCCATTTAGGAGGACATACCAAAGATAGCAGTCCTTGCAATTACACATTGTATGAAGCTCAATCGGTTTCTCGAGCAAACACCAGTCCATCAGTAGGACGAGAAATTCTATCAGTAGGACGGGAAATTGAAGCATTAGAGGAAACACATACCGTTGTTGATGTAAAGGGTATATTGGCGGCAGATCCAAGACCAGGGCAATCCCTAAACCCAGTAAAAGAAGAATACTTGATTCGTACAGAAAATGCCGTCCCTATTGATGATGTGAAGATGATAGTCGGTGGTGGCAATTTAAGTTCTGAAGATACGACAATCGCTATTCTTGATTCAGGAATTAGCGAAACTTTAGCAACTGACGCTCGATATCATGTTCTGGACTCTAGTATTAGCTTTCTACCAGAAGACGATCAAGCGTATATTGACGGGTTTAATAATACTGATGGAGTAAATGTAGGGCATGGAACTGCGGTGGCAGCACTCGCCTCGAGTATTTCACCTTCAAGCAAAATTCTTTCTATCAAAGTTTGTGATTCTACGGGTAAATGCCCGTTGGCGAGTGTTGTTCGAGGAATTTGCTACGCTGTTAACTATGCTAAAAGCAATCCGAAAACCCAAACGATTTTAAATCTTAGCCTTGGGTCGGATACACCCAGCCAGATCATCTACACGATTTTGAGGGATGCGATGTCGAGTCCGCGAATTCCAAAGGACATGGATGGTCCGCCATTGTTGCTGGTGACTGCTTCAAGTGGCAATGACTGGGAGAATAACCAACTCGAGGGGCATAAGTATGGAGATTTGTTCCATTATCCTGCGGCTTTTGAAGGAACCAAAGGACTTTCTGCAATGAAGAGATCTAGAAGGACTATCGCTTCATTGAAGGATTTAATCTCAGTTGGCGCAGTCGGACAATCAAGCGATGGACGGTTACTTGCGGCGAGATTCAGCAACCAAGGTGATTACATTTCCTTGGCAGCACCAGGCATCAAAGTTATAAGTAAACGTCCAACAGGTGAAGACTTCATTTTTACAGGTACTTCCTTCGCAACGCCAATCGTATCAGGAGCACTGGCTTTAATGAGTCATTCTCGTTTTTCAGCAACATACAGACCACCAGCAACTGCAAGAGTAATCAAGGCGGAATTGTTGAAACATGTGCGTAATCTTCCTGGGATTGATCGTGCTGCTGTAAAAGACGTTATCGGAGAGGGACTACTAGACCTTCGTCGTTAATTCCAGACCGTAATCAAACCCCACACGCCCACAAACAGCGGCTCGAGAGGTTGGACTCTCGAGCCGTTGATTCATTTTTGTGCTTTCACGGTCAGCCACTCGAGATCACCGATTGACCCTCCTCCAAAATTGTATGTCCAGAGCGTCGTGATTCTGCATCAACACCCAATGCGATTTGAATTTCATGGGTAGTTCATGGCACGCCCCGTAACGTTCATGCAGCTTCAACAAGCTACCAAGAAAGGAGAAGGCAAGACCATGTGAACGCTCGAGGTTTCGGTGCTGGGTGCGCCCAGAAAAACAATAAAAACCGGATGCGGGGTATGGCTTAGGAACCCTTCCGCATCCGCATTTCCCCCACGAAGGAGAAACATATGAATCGTACTGTAAAAGCTGCTCAACCGTTGGTGCTGGTGGTCGTGTTGTTCGTTGCTGGAGCTTTGTTTGGTGGTCAGGT
>JANLWR010000236.1:0-5272 GCA_031364625.1 Deinococcales bacterium
ACTTGCACCTCGAGCCGAAAATCATAACTGCCAAAAATGGTGAAGAAATTGTCTTGCTCACGCTATCAAAAACAGAATGGCAGCAGCTCGAGACCATGCTTGCAGATGCAACTAAAATGCCTGTATTCGCTTCTTTGGGCATTGCCGAAAGTGATTTGAACGGTGCGGATTCTGAAAAGTGGTTACGGGAAAACTGGCAGTGATAACCCTTGATACAAGCGCCATCTTTACACTCCTAAATCGCAAAGATAAAGATTACGCTCGAGTTTTTGCCTCGTTGCAGGCAGCGCGTCCGCCGTTTTATATCCCAACTGGTGTTCTAGCTGAAATTGGTTATATGGTTGAGCAACGACTTGGACAAGCTGCACTCCTTGCATTATTACAAGACATTCAAAATCAGAGTTTTGTTCTTGCCCCAAGTGAGCTTGATATTCCTCGAGCAATAATATTGGTAGATCGATATGATGATCTTCCGCTCGGGCTTGCCGATGCACTTGTTATTGCCTGTGCAGAACGGCATGGGGGTAATGTGTTGACTTTGGATGGCGACTTTTGGGTTGTGGCAAAAGAAGGGACTTTGCAGGTTTTTCCACAATAATCTTTTAAGCAAGCGAATCCTTGAGTATTCCGCTAAGAGTTCGTGCCACGGTTAAACCATTCGTCGCCAGACACGCGCTGCACTGTACCGTTTTGTAATTCATCCAAACGCGGCAACACTTCTGTAAGCATTTGGTAATCCTCGAGCGACAGCATGACCACAGATTGTTCGCCGCTTCGAGTGATGATTAACGGTTCGTGGTTGTCACACACGCGATCCATTATTTCGGCAAGGTTCGCTCGAGCGGTAGAAAATGGGATGGTATCCATCAAGATTCTCCTTGTCTCTAAGCGTGCGAATGCTCGAGGTTCAAATGCTGCCATTTTCCCGCCCGCCAGCGCAACCAGAAGATCACTCCCATCGCGCAAACGTAAACGAACGCCCCGCCCCAAGCGCCCAGCAACCCCCAGTGAAACTCGAGTGCCAATATTGCCGAACCGCCGACCATCACGACCCACGCGCCGATCATGGTGACAATCATCGGGAAACGGGTATCGCTTGCGCCGGACAATGCCCCGCGAAAAATAATACCTGCGGCGTCGAACACCTGGTAGAACGCCATAAATCGCAGCAAACTGCTGGCAAGCTCGAGGACTTTGGGTTCGGGATTAAAACCGGCAACCAGCAGGTTTGGCACGGCAAAGAAAATAACGCCGACAATGCCCATCCAGATCATGCCGATTCGCACACCAACGTACCCCACGGCTCGAGCCAGGTCTGGAGTCCGAGCACCCAAATAGCGTCCAACGAGCGATCCCGTGCCGATGCCGAGCGCAAAGCCTGGCATGAACGCGAGGCTGGCGATCTGATTGGCGATTTGGCTGGCAGCCAGCTCTTTTGTTCCGAGTCTGGCAATCACACCGCTGAAGGCGGCAAACGCGCCAACTTCGATAAATTCAGTCAAACCGAGCGGCAAACCAATTTTCAGCATGGTTTTGAGCGTCTCGAGTTTGGGGAATTCAAAATGAATTTGGTATTTTTTGCGATCTTTTGGATTTAAAACGATCAAGACCACGACAATGGTTTGCAGCACAATCGAAATGGCGGTTCCGATTGCCGCGCCACGAATGCCCATCGGGGAAATGCCGAACATGCCAAAGACCAGCACGTAATTGAGTGAGACGTTCAAAACCACCGTTCCCCAGGTGATAAACATTGGGGTTCTCGAGTCGCCGATGCCGAGCCTAAACCCGATTAAAACCGTGGACAGCAGCGCGAATGGGATCTCGAGGGTGCGAATTTGGGCGAAGGTCAGTGCGCCGTTTAGCACTTCGGGTGCGGGGTTAAAAATTTTGAATATTGGAATAAGACCAAAATACACCAGTGGCACAAAGGCGCACAGGATCAATGAAAGCCAGGTAAAACGCACCAACCATTCGCCGCAAGCCTTCAGGTCATTTGCGCCAAAAGACCGCGAGACAAAAATCGTGACCGCGCCAGCCGTGCCGCGCAGCAGCAAGTACAAGGCGTAATACGTCACACCGCCCAAACCGACGGCAGCCACCGCGCCCGAGCCGAGATGCCCCATGAACAGCGTGTCAATGACGCCAAGTAAGGCATACGCCAGGTTGACCGCGACGATTGGCGCGGCAAGTTTGAGTAACTCGAGGGTCAAAGTTGGCTTTGACATGCTCGAGTTTGGAATCACGGCATTCACGTTTGAATGTTAACCCAGGTTGGTGTTTTGGTCTGTGCGCGTAATGGCGTATTGACCAAAATTGAGGGCTTCGAGGCTTATTTCGCGGTTTGAATGATAAGCCCGATCACCAAGATCACAACGCCGAACGGCACGGTCACAAGTGCCACTTCACTTGGCTTGAGTTCTGGAAGCAAGGCACGTTTACCCATGACGCTGCCAAGTCCGAGCGCCAACATTAAAACACCACAAAGAATCGTCAAAATACCCATGTCTGAGAAGTTTAACCCATAACTCGGGTTTGGGATGAAAACTTGTGAGAAATTCTCGAGTTAGGATGATGCCATGGAAAAACGCGGCGTTTACCTGATCAATTTAATCCCAGGAATTTTATTCGCGGTTGGCGTATTTATTTTGTGGGGCGCGATAGCCAGCCTTGCGCAACCCCTGTTGCTGATTTCTCTCGCCATGATTATTGCGGCAGGACTCAATCCGCTTGTGATCTGGGCAAACACCAAACTCAGGATGCCTCGAGCTTTGGGGGCAGCGATAATTCTATTCGTGGTGCTCGGCGGAACGTTCTTGCTGATCTGGTCGCTCGTACCAGCGTTAATCACTCAAATCTCGAGTTTGGTCTCGAGCCTGCCGAGCGGCGTGCAAAAAGTTCAGGCATGGCTGGCAAGCCTAACTGCCAATTCGCCACTTTTTAAAAATGTGACCGAGGGTTTAAACTCGAGCGATCTTTCCAAACAACTGACTGGCGCACTCTCGAGCCTCCCTGGAACGCTGCTGGGCGCGTTGGGCGCAACCACGGGTTTATTGAATAACCTTCTGTTGGGCGCATTGTTGCTGATTATGGGTTTTACCGTTTTGATCGACCCACTACCTTTAATTCGTGGTGCGCTGGCTGGCGTTCCCGTCCATTACCGCGATGACGTCTCGAGGGCGATGGTCAGGATTGGCGCTCAATTGGGTGGTTGGTTGCTCGCCACGTTGATTCTCTCGGTTGCCATGACGGTGCTGGTGTTTATTGGTTTGACCGTGCTGTCATGGTTTGGGATTCAAACCCAAAACATTTTCTTGTTTGCGGTCATTGCTGGCGTGACCCAAGTGATTCCCGTGATCGGAAGCCTGTTCGGTTTGATTCCGCCGGTCCTCTCGAGCCTGTCACCCAATCCGATCAACGCCCTGTGGGTTGGAATTGTGGTCTTTGGCGTGCAACAAATCGTGTTTAATTTCATCAGCCCGATTGTGCTCTCCTCGAGGGTCAGCTTGCACCCTGCCTCGTTGCTGGCGGGAGTGCTGATTTTCTCAGGGCTATTTGGTTTTGTCGGCGCGTTTTTGGCTGTACCGTTCTTAATCATCATCAAAAGCCTGTACGAAGAACTTTATCTCCCAAGCCTCGGCTCGAGTCGCGTCAGTGTCAAAGAAATCGAGGATTTGATTCAGGGTAAGCCACTCGAGGAAGTCAAACCCGAGGACAACGCATGAATTTGTACTGGGCTGGGTTTGCGTTGATTGTGGTCAGTGTGGTTTCGTACAATATTGCACAAAAATTCTTGCCTGCACATCTCAACCCGTTCGCCTTGTTAACAGTGGTGTATTTGGTGGCTGGTTTGATCTGCTTTTTCTTCGCCCTGTTCTCGAGCGGAAAACCTGAACTCACCGCAATCTCGAGCGCGTTTACTGGCACCAACTGGACAATCTGGCTGCTGGCGCTGGCGGTCGTTGGGATTGAAGTTGGTTATGTGATCGCGTTTCGGGCGGGTTGGAAAGCCAGTTTATTGGCAATTACCGTGCAAGCCACGGCGCTTTTGGCGCTTGCACCGATTGGTGTTTGGTTCTTCAAAGAAAAACTCAGCATTCTCAATTGGCTTGGTCTGGCATTGTGTTTGCTGGGGTTGGTTTTGGTCACGCAACGCCCAACCTGAACTCGAGCTTAAGGCAGTGCCTCACGCAGGAACGAAATCCAGTTTTGACCTAAAACCCCATCTCGAGCATGAGCAGGTACAACATCACCAATTTTAATAATATCACCGTGCACCTCGAGTCCGGCTGGGGTTTCATCGCGCCCTAATCCACCGTCGATGTCAGATCCAATGCAAACTTTGTCCCAACCGATTAAACTTGCCATGTGCTGCAAATGGTTATGCACTTGACCACCTATTGTCACGGGGTAATCTGGGTTTTCTCGAGACCAGTGCTGCTCTAAAAAGCGGTTGAACAAGACAATGCCGATCCGTCCATTTCGTTCGCCAATGGCTTGAATCATTTCATCGGTGATGTGACGGTTGCTGGTTGGGTTGATGCTGAAAGAGTTGCTGTGGCTGGCAATCACACGGTGAACGCCAACATCCATCGAATCCCAGAATGCCTCGTGACTTTGATGCGAGGCGTCCAGAATCATGTGCTGGTCTTTCATGGCGGCAATCAGTTCGCGCCCGATGTCGGTCAGTCCTGTTGGCGTTCCAGTGCCGCCAGCGTAACGCGTCGCGCCCCAGGATGTCCCCACAATTCGCACGCCTCGAGACCACCAGTTTTTCAGGTCGTCGGGCGTCATGATTGGGTCTGCGCCCTCCATCAAGACCACCAAACCTGTCACGCCGTCGGTGTTCCACAACTCGAGATGATGCTCGAGATCGGTTTTGGATTTTAATATTCGGATGCGACCAGATTTTTCCCAGCCTTCGTACACCGCCAGTTGCGCCAAACCCTGGCTATTGGCTTCTTCGGGCGTGTCGTAACCGCCAGGATGACGCTCAAGAGGGTGCGTCCACGAGACGGCGGGCGAGGCAAACAACGTGCCAAAAACGATGGCGGTCTTGCCGCGCTCGAGTTCGGAAAGGGTGCACATGCAAAGCCCACGTTCGGCTTGGGCGGGCGTAATCAAACCTGCTTCAATTTTTTGTCGCTCGAGTTCACGAATTTCCAAAGCCGTGAGGTGTTCGAGGTCGCGTCCATAACCCAAGACGCCGTAAGCCAAATCCAGATGCCCGTCAACAGTCATGACTCGAGTTTACAGGGTTTGAGCTTACCCG
>JANLWR010000291.1:0-14236 GCA_031364625.1 Deinococcales bacterium
GTCAGCCTGTGGATCAACCACGGATAGCCGTGATAGGCAAAAATAATGGGTTTGTCGGTGGTGAACAAACTGTCGAATTCGTGGTCCGAAAGCCCGCTCGGATGTTCACTTTCTGGTTGCAGGGTCATCAAATCCACCACGTTGACAAGACGAATTTTCAGGTCTGGAAAATGCTGGCGCAGCAAATCCACCGCCGCCAGCGTCTCGAGCGTCGGCACATCGCCCGCGCACGCCATGACGACATCAGGCTCAGAGTTGGCGTCGGTGCTCGCCCAAGTCCAGATGCCGATGCCGGCGTTGCAGTGTTTGATGGCGGCATCCATCGACAGCCACTGCGGGGCTGGTTGTTTGCCCGCCACAATCACGTTGATGCGGTTGCGGCTGCGCAAACAGTGATCGGTCACGGACAGCAAGGTGTTGGCGTCTGGCGGCAGGTAAATGCGCACCACCTCGGGTTTTTTGTTCATGATGTGGTCTATAAAACCTGGGTCCTGATGGCTAAAGCCGTTGTGGTCTTGCCGCCAGACGTGCGAGGTCAGCAGGTAATTGAGCGCCGCGATGGGTCGCCGCCACGGAATCCCACGGGTGGTTTTCAGCCATTTGGCGTGCTGGTTGACCATGCTGTCAATGATGTGAATGAACGCCTCGTAACACGAAAATAAACCGTGCCGTCCGGTCAGCAAGTAACCCTCGAGCCAACCTTGGCACAAATGCTCGGATAAGACTTCCATGACCCGACCCTCGAGCGCCAGGTGTTCGTCCGTGGGCAAGATTGGAAGCTCCCAGGCTTTGCTTGTTGCATCGTACAGCGCTCCCAGACGGTTCGATTCGGTTTCGTCTGGACCAAAGACCCGAAAGTTTTTAGCCTCGAGGTTGGCTTTCATGACGTCGCGCAAGAATTTTCCCAAAACCCTGGTGGCTTCACCCGATTCTGTGCCAGGTTTTGTCACAGACACGGCGTAATCACGGAAGTCGGGCAGCACAAGATTGCGCAGCAGCAAGCCGCCGTTGGTGTGCGGGTTTGCGCCCATGCGCCGCTGACCCGTCGGCGCGAGGGCGGCAAGTTTAGGCTGGAGTTTTCCGCTGGCGTCAAACAATTCTTCGGGGCGGTAACTTCTCAGCCATTCCTCGAGTTGCGCCAAATGCTCTGGGTTTTTGAAAATATTATCGAGCGGCACTTGATGCGCTCGCCAGGTGTTCTCGACGGGTTTGCCATCGACAATTTTTGGTCCAGTCCAACCCTTGGGTGAGCGCAGCACGATCATCGGAAAACGCGGGCGGGTATTCATCCCCAATGCTCGAGCCTCACGTTGAATCTCTTTAATCTCGAGCCAGACTGCCTCGAGGGTTTGCGCCATCAACTGGTGCATAACGGTTGGGTCGTCGCCTTCGACAAAAAACGGTTTGTAACCGTAACCCTCGAGCAGCTTGGTCAGCTCTTCGGGCGCGAGCCTCGAGAGCACGGTTGGGTTGGCGATCTTGTAGCCGTTGAGGTGCAAAATCGGCAGCACCGCGCCGTCGCGGGCGGCATTAAGGAATTTGTTCGAGTGCCAACTGGCGGCGAGCGCTCCTGTTTCGGCTTCACCGTCACCGATCACGCAGGCGACCAGCAAATCTGGATTGTCGAACACCGCGCCGTAAGCGTGAACCAGGGCGTAACCCAGTTCGCCGCCCTCATGGATCGAACCTGGGGTTTCGGGTGCGACATGGCTGGGAATGCCCCCCGGAAACGAAAACTGTCTGAACAAACGCTTTAACCCTGCCGCATCCCCAGAAATATTCGGGTAAACCTCGCTGTACGTTCCTTCCAGGTAGGTGTTCGCCACCACGCCAGGACCACCGTGACCTGGACCCGCGATGAACATGGCGTTGACGTCGTGGTTGCGAATCAAACGGTTCAGGTGCGCGTAAATAAAATTCAGTCCTGGCGTCGTTCCCCAATGCCCGAGCAACCTGGGTTTGATGTGCGCCAAAGTCAGTGGCTCGAGCAGCAATGGGTTGTCGAGCAGGTAAATCTGTCCAACCGAAAGGTAATTTGCGGCTCGCCAGTAGGCGTCTAAAAGGGCAAGTTCTGACTTCTCGAGTGATGGACTTTGAACTTGCATATTTTGAGTCATGATGGTCTGACCTCCGCAGAAAGTTTTGTTGACTTTAATGCAGAAGTGTCAAGAAAACACGGGTCGCTCGAGAGAGAGAGGGTTGAATTTAAGGATTGGTGGTTGGCTCGAGCGGTCCTGGATTGCCTGGGACGCCAACGCGTGGCAACACCCAGTAATCCAAACCCCAGTAGCCTGCGGTGCGCCATGCCAGCACCAGGAGCGTCGCCAGAATAAACAACAATGGGTTGGTCGAAACCGTGCCTGCCAGCAAATAACTGGCGTTCATGAAACCGCCAAAAAACGCGGCGATGCCTGTGAATAGCCCGAGGATTAAAGCGATGCCGACGGCGATTTCGCCAAAGGTCACCAGGTAACTGAAAAGGGTCGCGTTCGGCAGGGCAATGTGCTGAATGAACCAGGCGTAATAGCCCTGAACATCGGGGTGAGCACCGTCGGTTTTGGTCAGTGCGCCGTTCAGAAAGCCGGTCACGGCAGTTCCGGCTTTCCCTCCGACCCAGACGCCGGCAGGATTGGTCAGTTTTCCCCAGCCTGCAAGCAGCCATTCGTAACCGACGTACAGCCGAACCAGCGTCCAAAGTGGGGACAGACGCGTGTCCGCGAAAAGAAATTTGGAGATGTTGGGTTCTGGAATCTCGAGGTGCGATTTGCGGACAGGTACGGGGGTTGCGGACATCATGTTGAGTCTCCTTTATTTCAAGTTCAGGATGATTCGCAGACGTTACGAACCCATTACAGCCCAAGGTTAATCAGGCTCTAGGTGTCGATCAAAGACCAAAATACGTTCGGTTCTTGGCAATAAAAGATTGTTGATCGGCGGGTACGTCCTCTTCGGGAAAGATCGCGCTGACCGGACAGGCGGGCACGCAGGCGCCGCAATCGATGCACTCGTCTGGGTGAATAAAAAACTGATCGTCGCCCTCGTAAATACATTCGACTGGACACACGTCAACGCAGGCGGAATCTTTCGTGCCGATGCAGGGCTGGGTGATGACAAATGCCATGATGTTGCCTCCTGATGTGATTGCTCGAGAATCGTGATTTTAGGCGGGTGAAGTGTTTTGATACGCCTTGCCCGTTGCGCGATCAATTGATTCTGTGCTCGAGTTGACTGCTGTATTTGAAACCTTGACTGGAAGGCTGCGAACCAGCAAGACTGGAATTTTGGAATGGTGCGAAACAGTTTCGGCGACACTGCCAAGCAGCAAACGCTCGATGCCGCTGCGTCCGTGCGTTCCAAGCACGATCAGGTCTGCATTGTGCTCGAGCGCAGTTTTAAGAATTGCATCTCCAAGCATCAAACCCTTGGCTGGGACGCTCGAGCTGCGGACATTCACCACTTTCGCCGAAGCCGTTTTGAGTTGCTCGAGCGCTCCGCCAACAATCGCCTTGCTTTCTGCCTCAAGGTCTTGTTCGTAACGGTCGTAATCGATCATCGGCGCAAACTCCAGACCCGTATAACCAGTCATTGGCGGCACGTCAGGAATCACGTGCAAGACCTCGAGGCTGACTCCAAGCTTTGCCGCAAGATCGTTGGCGCTCATCATCGCCTGTTGACTTTGCAGGCTGCCGTCTATGGCAACCAAAATATGCTCGAGTTGAAGGGGTTTTTCGGTTGTGGTTTTAACATCTCGAGCGTCGCGCACCAGCATGACTGGCACGTGTGCTTGCCGGGTGACCCGTTCTGCGACGCTGCCCAAAAGCAAATGCTCGATGCCCTCGCGTCCGTGCGTTCCCATGACAATCAGATCGCAATTTTCTTCCAGACAAACCTGAACGATCCCGTCACCGACACTCATCTGGCGACCCTCGGCGAAACGGGTTTCAAACTTAATCCCGAGCGTTTCGGCATTGCGGCGCGACGGTGCAAGTACACGGTTTCCATCCTCTTCGGTGGCGTACTCGACCAAGGCGTTGGTCAGCACCACCCGAGCATTCAGTCGTTTGGCGAATTCCAGACCGATGTGGGCGGCGTGTTGGCTGCCCGAAGAATCGTCTAGCGGAATCAATATTTTATCAAACATATTCAACCTCCGTTTCTATTCTCGAGTCTCGAGCCAACCCATTACGGATGCGTTACGGCGATGGGTTGTTGTACGCCTGGATCGATCATTTTTGAGAATTTTATGGTTGAAATCGGTCTTTTATCGAAGAAGACCCAGCAGTCCTATTTTCAAAACTAATCAATTGAATTGATACGAGGCTGATCCAAAATTGAATGCCAACTGAATGCGTTGCGAACAAAATTACAAAAAAGCGCTCAATGGATTAAAAGCATGACCCGTAGATCAGACCCTCGAGATTTCTGAAAAGCTGACATTCTGCTTTGCTGGACTGTATCCCAGCTTACCTTCAGCTTGTCCTCAACTTGAAAATAACCCTCAAGCGTAGGGTCAACTTGAGGCATCAGCTCAGCCTTTTGCAACCCAGATCGGTCACTCGAGAAAGCCAAATAGATAGACCTCGTTTTGCTGCGCAGCGTTCTTTGAGGAGTCATCCATGAACCCGTCACAGAAGCCAACTCCTATGGAAATTTTGATTGACAGACACTTGAAGATTCTGACCCTAGGTCAAAGTGAAGTTCTGGTGCGCGGAGAACCTGCCAAATGGCATTCCGATTCGGCTCGGGCACTGTTTTTTTACTTGCTGTCACACCCGAACGGCAAGAGCCGTGAAGAAATTATCGATGCCATTTGGGACAGCCAACCGAGTGCCGCCACCAACAATCGTTTTCGTGTGACCATGTGCCGATTGCGCAGCGCCCTCGGTTGGCGCGAATCGATTGCCGAATCGCACAGCCGTTACCAACTCGACCAGACCGTACTCGAGGCTTCCGACACCCACGAATTTTATGGGCTGCTCGCCCAGGCAGAACGCGCCAGCAATCCAGCGCTCAGGCTCGAGTGTTACCAACAAGCATTTGTGCTTTATGGCGGCGATTACTTGCCGTCTGAAAGCTCATCTTGGGTGCTGAAAATCCGCAACGAACACAACGCCGCTTTTGCTCGAGCCAAGGTTGCGGTGTCTTTACTGCATTGCCATCAGGGGCTGTGTCAAAGCTCGGTTGGGGTTCTGGCGACAGCCTTAAACAATGATCCGTTGCTCGGTGAAAACCACCATCAAAAATTGATGTCGTGTTTGTCTGTGGTTGAAGGTAAATTCGCGGCGATTGAACATTACAGGCGCTTCGTGGCGTTTTTGACCACCGACCTCAAAGACACCCCAATGCCCGAAACGACTGTTTTGGCTGCACGTATTAAAACTGGCGAACGCATTTGTTTGCGGGCAATTCATCAATCAAAGCCATTCAAACCACTTCTAAATCCGTTCATCCCAGATTTTCATTGCCACAACCTACCGATGCTCGAGCAACGCGTTCTGAGCTGAAAAGATCAAATCCGTAACGCGTCTGTAATGGCAGCCCGAAGAATGGAACTGAGCACTTGAGCGGTCGGCAGAAGACTTTAAAATCTTTGACCGCCACAAACCGAACCGAGAATCAAGCAAACCACAGCTTCAAAAGATCGAAAGAAGGTTCGCCATGAACCAGCCAAAACCATCAGGATTTCATGTTCTCGCTCAACATAAAAAATCGTCTTTCCGAGGCTCGAGACAGGGTTTAGGAGACGTGAACGATTCTGGAGAGAATGCGCCCCCCGAGGTTGGCAGATTCCGCCAAAGGGACATTTGAAAAACCTCGAGAATACTTGACCAAACCGCAAAATAAAGGAAAAAGAAATGAACAAGAGAACCGATAGTGAACTTCACAAGCACGTGGTGGACGAATTGGCTTTTGAACCAAGCGTGAACATGGAAGAGATTTCCGTTGCCGTTAAAGACGGTATTGTAACCCTGAGCGGCAGCGTACCAAATTACTTTGAAAAATGGGCTGCCGAAACTGCGGTCAAACGCGTACACGGCGTCGAAGGCGTCGCCGAAGAATTAAGGGTAAAATTCGTTCCTGATTTTAAATACACCGACACCGACATTGCCACAGCCGCACGTCATGCCATCAAATGGGGCATCGTCGTGCCCGAAGAGCAAGTTCAAATCAAAGTTGAAAACGGTTGGATCACGCTCGAGGGTCACGTAGAGTGGCAATATCAACGTCAGAATGTCCACAATGCTGTGGCGTACTTGCGCGGTGTGACTGGCGTGACCAATTTGATCGCGCTCAGGCACAGCGTCACACCGACAGACATTCGTGAAAAAATCGAATTGGCGCTCAAGCGCAGCGCAGAATTGGAAGCGAACCACGTCCAAGTGACCGTTGATGGCGGCAGCGTCACCTTGAAGGGACACTTGCCCACTTTTGGCGAACGTGACGCGGCAAACCACGCAGCCTGGAGCGCCAAAGGTGTGACCTCGGTCAACAATCAAATTCTGATCGGCTATTGAATCTCGAGCTAGAAAAACTCGAGTTCAACCGAACGAAATGCGGCACGGAGGTTTTTATGGAACAAATTATCAGCGGTCATTTCGATACCCACGAACTCGCAGAGAAAGCCGTGCGGGCGTTGGACGCGGCGAACATGCCGCTCAAAAACGTTTCGATAGTCGCCCAAAACTTGCAAACCACCGAGCAGATGCAAGGCTTTATCACCACCGGCAACGCCGCCCAAGAGGGAGCCGGCGTTGGCGCATGGTGGGGCGGCATCTTTGGGGTGCTGGTCGGTTCGGCATTTTTGTGGATACCAGGCTTGGGACCGCTGGTGGTGGTTGGAGCGCTCGCCTCGAGTTTTATCGGAATGCTCGAGGGTGCGACGCTGGGCGCGGTCAGCGGCGGGTTGATTGGGGCGCTGATGGGTTACGGATTGTCCAAAGACAAGGCGCTTAAGTACGAAACCTTTGTCAGGGCAGGAAGTTACCTGGTGTTGGCACACGGCAACCAAGATCAAATCTCGATTGCCACCGATGTGCTCAAGTTTCAATCAGCCAAGGATATCGAGGTTTCAAATAAAGAACTTCGGGCGCTCAGCCCAGTCTGAAGCTGTGCAATCCAACTCGAGATCACAGCACCGTTGCTGTTCACCCAATCGTTTGAGGGAGCTTTGAAATGAAACCAGACCTGAAACTAAAACAAGACATACTCGCCCAACTGGATTTTGACCCCAGCGTCAACCCTGCGCACATTGGCGTGACCGCCCAGGACGGTGTTGTGACCTTAACGGGCATGGTTCAAACCCTAAGTGAAAAGTTTAATGCCGTAAAAATTGCTGAACGTGTCAAGGGCGTGCGCGGCTTGGCTGACGAAATCGAAGTCAAGCTTTCCAACCTTCACGAACGTTCCGATACCGATATTGCACAGGCGGCACTGGCATTGTTCAAATGGGATTGGATTCTGCCCCCCGAGGGGATCACCCTCAAGGTGCAACAGGGCTGGGTGACGCTCGAGGGCAGCGTTTTCTGGGAGTACCAGCGCTGCAAAGCGCATCATTTGGTCAACAACATGATTGGCGTTACGGGGATCAGCAACAACCTTAAATTAAAGCCGCATCTCGAGCCGAATGAGATTGAGAACGATATCAAACGTGCTTTCGAGCGTCATGCCGCACTCGACTCGCAACAGGTGAACGTCAAAATTGTGGGTGGACAGGTGACCTTGACCGGCAATGTGCCGTCGTGGTTTGAACGCGATGAGGCGGTACATGCCGCCTGGAGCGCACCTGGGGTCACCGAGGTTAAAAACCAGATTGTTGTCGGTTACTGATTTTCTCGGTGAAGGCTCGGGTTCTTAAGTTGCTCGAGTTTTCACCAAATATACGAAGTTAATTTTGTTATTGGGCAGCCAACGGGGGTGGAAATGGAGCAAATGATCACTGGACATTTTAACAATCACGAACCTGCCGAGACTGCGGTTCGTGCGCTCGTTGAGGCGGGTTTTCCTTACCCAAACATTTCTATCGTGGCACAAAATTTGCAAGCCAGTGAACAGGCGCAGGTTTTGGTCGCGCCCAGCGACGCGCAAGCCCCAACACCATTGTTGGGCGCAATCGGCGGATTGCTGCTCGGGGCTGCCGCCCTGACCCTTCCTGGGGTTGGACCACTTCTGGTGGCAGGACCGCTTGCCGCAAACTTTTTTGGTTTGCTCGACGGTGCACTCGTGGGGACTTCCAGTGGGGGATTGATCGGCGCGTTGATGGGTTACGGCTTACCGCGAGACAAAGCCCTGAAATACCAAACAGTTGTTCAAAATGGTGGCTTTCTGGTCATGGCGCACGGCAACGAAACCCAGATCGGACTGGCTCGAGGGGTGCTTGAACGTCAAGATGCCAGCGATCTGGAAATCGTGTCTGAAAACAATAAAATCTCAAATCCCGTTTGAAGTTTTGCTCGAGCATCAACAAATTTGGAGGTTGAAATGACAGGGCAAGCGCAAATGATCGCCGATTTAAATACGTTACTTTCCGAAGAACTGACGGCGATCAGTCATTACATGTTGCACAGCGAAAAATCTGCCAGTTTGGGTGATTCGCTCTTGTTGAGCCAACTTAAACGCATTGCCGCCGATGAGATCAACCACTCTGAGATGCTGATCGGCATGATTTTATCGCTCCAAGGCATCCCCACCATTGCCAAACTCGAGCTTTTTGAGGTTGCTATAGAAGATTTTGCTGTGCTTGGGTTTAACGAAAATCTGGGATTTAACGAACATACGATGCAAGAACTTGTGGCATCGCCGCTCGAGGTTCAGGAAGATGGGGTTAATTGGCGACAGGTTTTGTATTCCGATCCGCTCTTGTCACGCAAGTCCAAGCGTTTTGGGGAGCATCAAGTTGGTCAAAAAGAGGGAGAAATCATGAAAAAAATGGCGAAAAGTATCCACAAAGACATGCTGATTCACGCCAGTGGCGACGGCACAAGAATTCATATCGGTACGGTGGTCGGCATCAAAAAAGATCATTTCATCAAGTTGCGCAAGCGTGACATGCCCGACGGTAAACGCCGTTACATTCCGCTCGAGTGGGTCAAAAGCGTCGATGGCAACACCGTGCGACTGAGTAAAAATGCCGAAACTGTGCGGCACGAATGGTTGACCAAAAATGATTTTAAGCAGCAAAAATCGGCAGCTTGATTTGAGGAGTTCAGTGATGAGGCAAGATTTGTACGTTCCCAAAACAATGCCCATGCCTGACTTGCAGCACAAGTCGCAAGCTGTTCAGGGATTAAACGATGAGGCTGTCGCCAAATCGGTGTCCTTGAATGGACGTAACATCTTAACAACCCAAACCACGCCGTACTTGTTCGTCACCCTTAAAGAAGTAATGACCGAGCCAATGTTTTTGTTGTTGTTGGTGGCTTGCGGAATTTACATTGGTCTTGGAGAAATCGCAGAAGCCATTACCTTGGGTGTTGCGCTTTTGGTAGTGTCTGGCATTTCGGTGTATCAGTCGGTTCGCAGCGACCGGGCGTTGGGGGCATTGCACGAATTTACCCAACCCAAAGCGCAAGTTTGGCGCAATGGCGTCTTAAATGCCGTACCAGTCGAAGATATTGTTGTTGGTGATACCGTGCTGATCCAAGAGGGCGAACGGATTTCGGCAGATGGCTTGATTCAGACGAGCAGTGATTTTTCACTGGACGAATCGATCTTGACGGGCGAATCGGTCGGTGTCACCAAATCGATTGGCGATCAGGTTTTTGCTGGCACAACCAGTACAACGGGCAGTGCAACATTTGTGGTGAGCGCAGTCGGTAAACAAACCGAACTTGGAAAAATTGGGCGCAGCATTGGCAGCATCAAAAGCGAAAAAACACCGCTTCAACTTCAAGTTAACCAGTTTGTGATCCGTATGGCTTGGATTGGCGTGTGTGCGTTTTTGATCGTATGGGCTGTGAATTACGCCCGTTCTGGCAATTGGCTGACCGCACTGCTTTTTGGTTTGACCCTGGCAATGTCTATTTTGCCAGAAGAAATTCCTGTGGCGTTCAGTAGTTTTATGGCGCTCGGTGCAGCCCGTCTGAGCCGTATGGGTGTGCTGACCAAACAACCTCAAACGGTTGAAAGCCTTGGTTCGGCAACCGTCATTTGCACCGACAAAACAGGCACGATCACCCAAACGGGCATGACTGTTCGGCAGGTCTACGACGGCACAAGTCAAACGCTTGTGCCGTTACGTGAGCGTTCTGCTGCCTTGCCAGCCTCGACCCAGCAAGTCTTGGCGTATGCCCGTTGGGCGAGTGAAAATGATCCTTTTGACGAAATGGAAAAAGCGATTGTTAGGGCTTACGCCAGCATTGATCCAACAAAAACCGCTGATTTGTTCCCGATGGTGCAAGAGTATCCACTGGAGGGTTCACCGCCAATGATGACCCATGTTCGGCAATCGTCAACTGGCGAAATAATCGTTGCCGGAAAAGGCGCAGTCGAACATATTCTGGCGGTCTGTCGCCCGACGCCCGCCGTCAGTGAACAGATTCGCAAGGTCACACTAGAACTTTCAACCCAGGGACTTCGGGTGCTTGGTGTGGCTCGAGGGACGAACCAGACAGCAAATTTTCCAAAGTTTCAAGATGATTTTAACTGGTCGTTTCTGGGACTTGTGGCGCTCGAGAATCCACCCAAACCAAACGCGGCTGCGGTTGTAAAGGCTTTTAACGGGGCGGGCATTCGGGTGAAATTGATTACCGGCGATTACCCCGAAACCGCCCAAGCCATTGCGCGACAAGTCGGTTTGGAAGGCGCCCAAACGCTGACCACCGGCGAACAGGTCATGACCATGGATGATGCCAGATTAAAGCTCGAGGTGGCAAAAACTTCGGTGTTTGCCCGAATGTTTCCCGAAGCCAAATTGCGGGTGGTGAACGCTTTAAAACAAAATGGTGAGGTGGTCGCCATGACCGGTGACGGGGTCAATGACGGTCCAGCTTTGAAAGCCGCGCATATTGGTGTCGCCATGGGCAAACGCGGCACAGAGGTTGCAAAACAGGCGGCTTCGTTGGTGCTGGTCAACGATGATTTGAGCAGCATGGTTGATGCGATTGCCCAGGGTCGCAGAATTTATCAGAATTTTAAGAAGGCTGTCTCTTACATTGTCTCAATTCATATTCCAATTGTTTTGACCGTGGCAGTGCCGCTGCTGGCAAACTGGCGAATCGCCAACCTGTTCAGCCCAGTGCATATCATTTTTCTCGAGCTTGTCATGGGACCCACCTGCTCGATTGCCTTCGAGAACGAACCCGCCGAAAAAGGACAGATGCAGCAACCGCCGCGTGCCTTGACTAGCACATTTTTTGCGGGCGCAGAACTGGCTTGGAGTATCGCTCAGGGTTTGGGAATTGCGCTGGCGGTGCTGGGTGTTTATTTCGTTTTTATGCAACAAAATCAACCTGCTGGTGTGATCCGCACCCTGGTTTTTTCGACGTTGGTGCTCAGCAATATTTTTCTGACCCTGGTCAATCGTTCGTTCTCGCTTTCTGTTTTTCAAACCATCTGGACCCCAAACAAAACGCTGTGGTTGATGCTTGGATTGACGTTCTGTTTGTTGCTGGCGACATTGTTTATCGAACCCGCCCAGCAGTTGTTCGGATTTTCCCACGTGTCAAACAGTCAATTTGCTTGGTCTGCGCTGGCTGCTTTGGTTGGTGTCGGTTGGGTTGAAGGTTTCAAAACATTTCGTTCAGCAAAGCACAAATAAATACGGAGGTCTGAAATTGAAGCACCAGAAGTTTTTGATTGCACGTTCACTCGAGGTTCATAAGGATTGATGTTGAAGAAGTTTCGGCGTTCGAGCACGGCGCTCTCATACCCATGACCAAACGAAAATCCCAGCGATAGGACGAGTGGAAAATCAAGCCGCTCGAGATTTAAAAAAGGAGATCAATATGTACACCCCTCAACAGCTCGACGAACAAACCGTTGGCTTACTCTCGAGCGAACTGCCAAGCGAAAAGGTCTTAAGCGTGTTTTGCGTGGTTAACCCAGCCAGTGCAATCAATCAGGGCGGCGCACTGCGGATTCGTGTTAAAAACCTGCTGACCGAACTCGAGGTTCCCCAGGCGCTGAGCGACTTTGTCATGTCTGATTTGACCGAAGCCGGACACACCACCCGAACCCGCGCCTATTTTGTTTGGGACGAACACGGGCATCTGCAACGGCGGGTGGTGGATGTGCAACTCGAGCTTCCAGAGTCTGCCAGTTACGGCGCACCAGATTTGGAGCCGTTAAATGCGGTGCTGGCTGCCAATCCCCATCATGTGATCGTCTTGGTGGATCACGACTGGGGACGCCTTTTCAGTGTGCGCCTGGGCGAAATTCGTGAAATGCACGATGCGCTTGCGCTCGGTGGGCGACGCGATTTCGCCCGCAACACCGGCGACAACCAATACGTCGAACATCACGATCAAGAGTTTTGGAATAAAATCACCGAGCAACTGACCCATTTGCGTCAATCTGGGGCACTCGAGCAACTGCTGATCGCCGGTCCGCCAGAGTTGCGCGAGAGCCTGAAGGCAGAACTGACCTCGGATTTGACAGGCGTATTGGTCGGGGAATTTAAAGTTCCTGGCGATGCCAGCGCCGCCCAGGTGCTCGAGGCGGCACAATCGGCACTCGAGACGGCAGTCAGCAACGCCGACGAGGCGGCGCTCGAGGCGGTTCGCGCACGGGGCGTGAGCGGCGCTGAGATGACACTGACGGCAGTTCAGGAGGGCAGCGTCTACGAACTTCTGGTTTCGGGCGACGGCTCGAGCACACCCGTTTGGCGCGATACCCAGGGTTATGTTTTTGGTGCGTACCCAGCCCAGGGCATTTCGACCCTGACGGGCGGGGCGGTCGAGGGCAAAGAATTGCGTGACGTGATCGGTGGACTGCGCGAGAATTTCGGTTTGAAAGTGCGTTTCTTGCAGGGCGAAATGGGTCGGCAACTCGAGACTGAAATGGGAGGTTTGGCTGGCTTGCAACGTCATCCAGACCGAGCATGAACTTGGGTTGGTTGCAGGGACTGATTCCAAATCCTCAAACCGAGGCGCGACACGCCCTCGAGCAACGTTACCGCGAGGAAGCCAGCGAGCTGGAAATGGTCACAAAACTGGCAAGCGCCATGAAGTACCCGCAAGACCGAGCACAATTGTTGACCATCGGTGAGCGCAAAGCTCAGCATCTTGGACAACTCGAGACGCTGATTGCTCACTTTCACGGAACAATTCCGCCACTCGAGGAGCTGAATCTGTACGGCAAAAGCATTTGGGAAACCTTATCGAGCGCACTAGAAGCCGAGGTTTACGATATCGAGAGCTATCACGAGTTGCGCGACCTGTTGCAAGACGATCCCAACATGGCGGCATTGCTCGAGAGTATCATCGAAACGGAACGCAGCAACAAAACCGATTTGCGCGAAGTGATGGGTAAACTTGACCCGTATGCTTACGATAAAGTTGTTTGAGTTTTGAGGGCGCATTTTAACTGGTGTTGAATGCCTGTGTCGGTCTTTCGAGCGTAAAGGTTCTTGCATCTGTGGCAAGCAGCTTTCTGGCAAGTTCAAAAACTCGAGCCATACGAAGTTCTGGCACAAAAATTTCTTTGGGACATCCGCAATTGCGCTTAACCCTTAAACTTTGCCCATGAGCCGTGGCGTGGAATTGGATGCTTTCATCGTTTTTTTTGAACCGCTCGAGATTGGGCTCGCCAAAAGATTGCTCGAGTTTGACGCCTCAACCTTGGAACTTTTCCCGCTCGAGAACTCAAGTTTGATTCGCGCCGCTCGGGTGATGGGCGACACCGATTTAACATTGGCGCTCGAGAATATTCGCGCCCATTTGCTCGAGGATCGGGCGCGTTGGATCGAAATTGGCGCTCGAGGTTACGCGGTCATCGACGGCAAACGCGAGTACCGCCCGTGGCGCAAAAATGCTTACCTCACGCTCGAGAAATTAAATTCGCTCGAGAAACTCGAACCCGAAGTCAAATATCACGCCCCAGGTTGAAAGACTTTTTCCAGCGCCTCACGCATCACACGCACATCTGTTTCATGACCCGTCCACATTTTAAAAGCGATTGCGCCCTGATAAACCAGCATTCCCTAACCATCCAAGGTTTGAGCCCCTTGATTAACCCTAAGGATATACCAAACATAGGCATTCCATTGGCATACAATCTTGTGCCATCGATCGGATCAATC
>JANLWR010000293.1:0-13430 GCA_031364625.1 Deinococcales bacterium
ATGACCCTCGCGCTCGAGCCAACCACTGCCGTACCACTACGAACCGACCCAAACGGCGTGATTCGGGTTGGAAAATCTCGAGTGACGCTGGAAACCTTGCTTCATTCCTGGCAGCAAGGCTCGAGTCCTGAAGAGATCGTCGAAGCTTTCCCTGTTTTGAAACTTGATGATGTCTACGCGGTGATTGCCTACGTCTTGCGTCACGAAGAAGACATGAAAACTTATTTGCAAGAAAGCAAACTCGAGCAAGGACAGGCACTCGAGAACATCAAGGTTTGGTTTCCGAACACGGACTTTCGGGCGCGGGTCTTGGCGAAGGCGGCAGCCAAGGGTTTGCGTTGAAACTTGCCATTGACGAGAATTTAGACAATCGAATCGTTCGGGGTTTGCGAAGGCTTCATCCAGAACTGGATGCCATTCGGATTCAGGACACCGAAATTTATGAAGCCGATGATCCTGTCGTGCTCGAGTGGTGCGTTGCAGAGGAACGTATTTTGGTTTCGCATGATTTTAGAACGATTCCAAAATACGTTTATGAACGCATTCGTGATGGTCAAACCGTGGCTGGAATTATTCTTGTTCCCACTGATTTACCAATTCAGCAAAGCATTGAAGACTTGCACATTCTGATCGAGTGCGCCACTGACGAAGATTGGACAAACCGACTCGAGTATTTGCCCCTGTAAATTTGTTTCAAACCTTATCAGAATCACATTTTTTCTGGGTTTAAGCGTATGCTTTGTGCATGAAACTACAAATTGTACCGGCGCTGATCGCAACCTTGCTTTTGATTGGCTGCGGCGAGAAAACCTTTTCCAAAGCAGATGTCGAAACGGGTTCGATGGAAGCTTTAACCAAAAAAGTTGGTCAACCATCGCCTCAGATCACCTGCCCCAACGACCTGAAAGCCAAAGTAGGCGAGAAAATGATATGCAGTATGCCGATCAATGCCAAGACTTACGATGTGACCGTCACCGTCACGTCTTTGGATGACAGCAGCACGGGTCATTATGATGTCGAGGTTGCCAGCGCACCACGTCCTTAAAAAAATGCTTGATCTCGAGCTTGGTTCGTTCTGAACCACGCAGATGAACGCTGATCATGCCCACTCGGGTTTACTTTCAGCTTCCCTCATCTGTTTGACGTTAAACTATTATTCCAATGCCGTTACCGACTCCCAACCTAGATGACCGAAAATTTCAGGAAATTGTCGATCAAGCCAAGCGTTTGATTCCGCGTTACACGCCAGAATGGACGGATCACAACGTCTCTGACCCTGGCGTGGCATTGATCGAACTGTTCGCCTGGATGACGGATATGCTCTTGTACCGCGTCAATCAAGTGCCGGATAAAATGTACGTCAAGTTTCTCGAGTTGATTGGCGTCAAGCTCGAGCCTCCCAGGGCGGCGGTTGCACCAATCACGTTTTACCTCTCGGCGGCGCAGGACGGTATGGTGTCGGTGCTCGAGGGGACGGAGGTGGCGACGGTACGCACCGAAACCTCCGAGGCGATTATTTTCAGCACCGAGGAGACCTTGGTGATTCGTCCGCCGACGGTTTTGGGGGCATTAACGCAGTCGGTGCGTTTGGGTGGCGAGCAGGCGTGGCTGAAGCATGATTTGCGCTCCCTCGAGTTGGCTGGCAATCGGTTGACCATGTTTTCGCTCGACCCAACGCCTGGCGATGCGTTTTATATCGCGTTTGAAGAAGACCATTCGATGCACGTGATGGCGTTAACCTTGGATGTGGACGTGGCAGGTGGCGCGGGTGTTGACCCTCGAGACCCGCCGATTGAATGGCAGGTTTGGCAGGGCAACATTGCCAAGTGGGTCACGTGCGAGGTCGAGTTTGATGCGACGGGCGGTTTCAACACCCCTGGCGATGTGATTTTGCATCTGTCCAAAATGGAGCGCGGGGCATTTCAGGGTTTGACGGCGTACTGGTTGCGGGTACGCCTGACCAATCCAACGCCCAGCAGCGGCACATACAAGGTCTCCCCTTTGCTCGAGCAGATGGTCATAGAATCTCGAGGGGGGACCGTTAACGCCAGACATGCGGTGACGGTGCGCCAAGAGCATCTGGGGCAGTCTGAGGGCACACCAGGGCAAGCCTTCCAACTGTCTCGAACCCCAATTTTGTCGCGTGACCCGTCAAAGGACTTTTTGATCGTCGAAGAACCTGGCGAAGCCCCAGAATTCTGGTCGGAGGTCGAGGATTTTGCGGATTCCAAAGAGGGCGATCCGCATTACACGCTGGACGCCCAAGACGGCACGATCACACTTGGACCGACGTTGTTGCAATCGGACAACAGCGTGTATTTGTTCGGTAAAATCCCCAGCAAGAACGCCAGTTTGCGATTCTCGAGGTATCAGCATGGTGGCGGTGTGATCGGCAACGTACCAAGGGGTGCACTGTCGGTTTTGCGGTCTTCGATTCCGTATGTGGCGCGGGTGATTAACCGTCTTGCGGCGGTTGGTGGCGCGAACGCCCAGAGTCTCGAGGAAGCCAAACTTCGTGCGCCGCAATCGTTGCGCACGCGCACAAGGGCGGTCACGGCGGACGATTTCGAGTATTTGGCTTCGCAGGTGGCAGGGGTGGCTCGAAGCAAGTGCGTCACGCCGTCAGAGCAGGCAGGGCGCAACGATCCCAAACCTGGGCAGGTCGTGTTGGTGGTTTTGCCAGAGGTCGAAAACGTGACGGAACGCATGACGATTGACGATTTCACGCTGTCCGCCGAGTTGCGCTCGGCACTCAAATCACATCTGGACGACAAGCGCGTGCTCGGCTCGAGTTTGGAGATTCGAGCGCCGCAATTGACTTGGGTCAGTGTCAACGCCAAATTGCGCTTGACCGAACGCGCCAGCGATCCTGCCATTGCGATTGAGGTGCGCAGCAACGCCGAAAAAGCGCTGTACAAGTACCTTAATCCGTTCATTGGCGGTCCGCAGGGTGATGGTTGGGTGTTCGGACGCGACTTGCATATTTCCGAGGTCAACGCGCTGTTGCAACGCGTGCCTGGGGTCGAATTCGTCGAAGAGATTCAATTGTTGGTGCGCGAACCAGGTTCGAGCGAAGTGCCGCGCCCCGTGCCAGCACGCTTAAGCCTGACTCGAGATGGCGTGGTGGTTTCAGATGTTCACCGCATTAGTTTTCTTTAAAAACTTGCGTTAGTCGGCAATCATCACGGTCATAAATCCGGTGGTGATGGTCGAACCGTGCGCGGTTTTGTCACCAATTCTGGCGGCGGGCATCCCATTGATTTTGACTTTACTCGAGCCTTGAATGACCGTGTTTGGTCCTGGGGCGCAGGGTGTGGCTGGGGTGGTCACGTATGCCGCCAGCAAACCGCCAATTTTAACGATTGACTGTCCTCCAACGGGTGGCAGCAAGACTCCAGGCACTCCATTGGGGCAACTATGCGTGTCGGTGGCTCGAGCGGCGGGGGGCATAAAAACTCCTTTAACCAATGTTGATTTGGGGGGCTTTGATCGAAACTTCGGTCTCGCCAGTGATTTTAACGTTCTGACCTTTTAACTCGAGGTTCTTGTCGGCTTTAATTTCAACGTCACCTTTGGCATGAATCTGAATTTTGTTCTCTTTGGTGTCAATATGAATGATGTTGCCCTTGGAATCGGTGATGGTAATGCCAGGTGTGCTGCTCGAGTCGTCAATGATAATCAAATGGCTATCTTCAGATTTACCATTGTTGGTTTGAATATAACGCCGAACAATGTGTCCACCCTCAAGGTAATCGCCTTTTTTCTTGTACGGGGTGTCAACGCCGTTCCATAAACCGCCCATGATGTACGGCAAATGAATATCGCCCTGTTCAAAGCCGACCAGCACTTCGTCGTTGACATCGGGAATCCATTCAAAACCGCGTCCCTTGCCGGCACCAATGCCGACTACTCGCGCCCAATCGCTTTCTTTGTCTTCAGACAGGGCTGGGAATTTGACCTTCACCCGTCCAAGGTCTTTGGGATCGTCGCAATTGGTGACGATGCCAACCATAAAACCGGCACGGCTACCGCTTTCACCGCCCGCATTCTCGAGCATCGCCATTAAAGTGTTGGTGTGTTGGGCGCTGATGCTGAAATCGGTGGTGTAACTTTTGCTGGTGTTGTAACGGTGCGTGGCGTGGGTGACGACGTAAGTGCCTTTGAATTTATCGCCGATATTGGGAATATTGATTTTCGCACCCGCCACAATGCTCGGGTTGCCGCCGCACGTGCCTTCGGCTTGGACAAAACCGCCCGAGTTGCGGTTGGCTTCGGCTTTGACGAGTTGATCGGCAACCGACTGATTGCGAATGGTGGTGGACAAGACCTGCACGGCTTTGCCGCCCGCCTTTTGGGCTTGACCCGTGTTGTCGGTCTCTGAAATATCGGGCTGAGACTCGCCTTTGGTTGCCCTGGCGACGATGGCTTTTTTCTTGTCCGAATCCCAGCCGCGCACCTCAAATTCGGTGTGCTGATCGAGCGTGGTCAGTTGCGGTTGAAAATCCATCAAACCGTCCTGCCCCCAGTTGAGTTCGATCTCGTCGTCAACATCGCTTTTTTGTGGTTTTTCAAAATGCAAATCTTTATCGCGCACGTACACCGTGTAACCGATACTTTCGGCTCGTTTTTGTAAAAACTCGAGGTTGGTTTCATTGTCCTGAAAGACATAAGCGTGAATCGGCGAGGTGGACTCTATTTTTGAAGAACCGAGTTTCATCTCACCCGCAATTTTTTTGGCAATGTCGGCGTCGGACATGTTCTGAAAGTCGCGGGTGTACTTGCCACGGTTTAAACGGTGCAGGCGGTCAAAAGCCCGCACGGTCATGTAAATGTTGGGGTAGCTAAATTGTGGTTCGACCTGAATGATTTCGCCGTCAAAAACGCGTTTGTCTTTGTTGTTCTCTCGAGACAAAATTTTTAAGGATTTGCCAACCTCAAACAGACCGCTGTCCACCAATTTCATGCCCTTGTCATGAAACGAAACCACGGCGACATCGGGCAGGTGAATCGTGCTTTCCATCGTGATGTCGCGCAGTTTCATTTGAAGGTCAGAATTAACGCTGCCGTCAATCTCGACCAGAAAGTGAACCACGTTGCTTGAGGGCTTAGACAACGGGAATCACCAGGGCTTCTCCGGGGGTTAAACGCCTGATGTTTTTGATCTTGTTGATGTCGGCAATTTTGCGCCACTGCGAGGAATCGCCCAGGGTCACGTGGGCGATGCGTGCCAGGGTGTCGCCGTCTTTGATCGTCCACATCCGCTCGCCGCCAATGCCGCCCGAGGTTGGGTTGGTCCAGGGCAGGGCTTGATCGTCGCTTTTTTGTTTGAAACTGACATCCACCGTGGCGCGGACGGGTTTGCCGTCGGGCATGAACATTGTAAATTGCTCGGAAATACTTTCGATCACGCCGTCAAACGACCAGGTCGAACCCCAGAAGAATTTCACGAACGGCGGACGCCCGTGCTTGGATTTTGGGTCTTTGAGCTTGTCGTCAACCCGCATCAGCAACCACAGACCGTTGGTGTGATCGCGCACATCTTGCACGCTGCCGCCACCTTTGGCTTGGTGGTAGGTGTCAAAAAACAATTGCAGTTTTAAGGTCGCGCCCTCGCCGCCCGAAAAGGTGATCTCGCCAGCGTTTTTTTGCGGTCCGCTTTCGTCGCCCTTGCCCCAGGAGTTTGATTTGGCAAACGTGTACTCTTTGGGGTTGAACATGCACTCCACGTTGGGGCTTGTGCCGTCAAGATTGATAATCCGTGCCTTGTTTAAGCTCATACCAAACCTCCATTTTGAATGCTCGTTGCTCGAGTGGGCTGATGCTCGTTGCTCGAGAATCGGTTATTTGCGGTATTTCAGATCGCCACACACAATCGGATCGCCAGTGCCTTTGGGATCACCTTCGCCGCGTTGATAGTAGACAATGAACAGGTTTTGTTGTTTGGCTTTGTTGGCATCAAATTTTTTGCTCGGCAGCAGGGTTTCTGTTTGACCGTCGCCAAATTCGTCGGCTTGAATTGAATTGAGTGGAGAAAAGACCTTATCGGTTTTGTCTTCGCATTCGCCAACCCGAATTTGACCGGCATGAACCGATTTTGGAACCAAATCGGAAATCAAAACCGAAAATCTGGTGTTGTCTTTGTTGTCCGAGTACACCTTCACAAAGACAAACCCCGCCGCCTTGTTGTTGTTTTTAGTTTCACCTTTAATGGCTTCGGTTCGCAAGACAATTGGGAAATTGACCAATTCGGTCACTGGAACAACAATCGGAGTACATCCGATAAACGAAGTACAAAATAGCAATGCAAGCATTATTTTTTTCATTTACACCTTCCCTTAAAATTACTGGCAGTCTTTTGGAATTGGATAATTGTCTCGCCAGCCGCAGAATTTACGGATGCCGCGCTCACCATAAAAGTTGATTTGACCTGAAAATTGAGTGGCTTCCAAACGGTCAATGCTAATGTCGAGCACGCCAATTTTATCTTTAGAGTAATTGAGCACATAAGATCGCACGGTTTGTCGGCTTTTTGCTTTGTCGATGATAAAATCGCCTTGCACAATCTTCATGAGCTTTTCGCCGTCACACATTTGACCCGTCACCGAATTGTTGATGCGTTTCAGGGTTAATGTGCAATCATCGACGCCCAGAATTCTGACGTTCCAATTGCCAGAAAAACTGCAATTGTTAACAAATTCAACGTCTTTTTTCGCACCGCAGTATTCGCCGTAGGCTCGAGATGGTCCCGAAACCGTGGTGCTGCTGTTCCTAAAATTTAAGGTCAAGGAGAGGTTGGCGAATGCGCCGGAATACCGCACCCGTTCACTGTTTTTATCCTCGAGTTCGATCTTAAATTTGCTTTGCTTGTCATTGACCAAATCGTTGACCTCGCCGATCAAGGTGTTGTCTTTATTGGTCCAGAGTTGCATCGTACCAAAATTCATGTACCACAATTCGCCTGGGTCAATGGCGGCTGGCGGTGGTAAAAATGGTTTTTGCTGTTGTTGAGTCTGTTGCGGCTGTGAGGGTTGGGATTGTGCGGTAGATACTTGCGGACGTACTGTTGGCGGTGGACGTGTTGCCATTGGGGGCGCTGGGGGCGCTGGGCGCTCGGGCACGGGTTTTTGTATCGCGGGGGCAACCACAGGCGGCGGCGGTTCGCTGACGGTCAGGGTGGCTCGAGTGGCGACTTGAATTCCGTCGTCGTTCACGGCGGTCAGGGTGTAAGTATAGATTCCGGCTCGGCTCGGTTCGGCAATCAATTGCGAGGCGGCGCTTGCCAGATCGGAAAAGTTGGTGTTGTCCGTCCCCGAGATTCTGATGTTGCTGGCATTCGAGGTTGCCCAGTTGAGCGTGATTTCTTGCCCTTGTCCCTTGATGATCTGCGGCGGGCTGACGGTCAGTGCGACATTGGCTTGGGCGGCAACGACTTTGAGTTTTAAGCTGCGGCTGATGCTCGGCGGGGTGGCATCGTCTGCGCCAAACGCCGTGACGGTGACATCGCCGCTTTGATCTAACTTCAAGGCAAAACCGTTGCATTTGTCTTTCATGTCAATCACTTCTGATGGCGTGACAATCTCGTATCGAAGCACGTTTCTGGCTTGGCATTGCAAGGTAAAAAGCGCCTGTCCGTCCGCACCTTTCACGGCTTTGCCACCCGAGGGCAGCACGGTCACGGTCAGGCTCGGCGGCAGGCTTTTGGGACGAATCGGCGTGACCCTCAAATCGGCTCGAGCCTCGCCCCAACCAAATAAATTGATTCTGTTGGTGGCAACCACCGTGTAAGTGTCGGGCTGCTCGAGTCCCTTGGGTTCGGCGAAGCCTTCAATAAAATTGGTGCCCGAATTGACGCCGCATTTGCCGTTTTTAAAACTGAGTTTTTGAGTGTTCATGCCGCCTTTGCGTCCAATGGTGGCGTTCACGGCGGCATCGGCTTTGCTACAAACAATGGTGAAGCCTTGCTTGACGTTTGGCGTGTTACCCAGCAGCGCCAATTCGATGTTGGGTTTGCGCATGTTTAGGAACAACACCAGCGCCAAGATGGTCGCCACCGCCCAGATCACCCAGTAAGGAATCAGTCCAAAATGGGTCATCTGCCCAATGGCGTCTTTGGGTCTGGCAGCCGCAATCACGTTACCCAGCACCTGAGTTTCTGGCATTTCGAGCGCATCTGCCGTGACGACAAACGGTCGCTGGACTGGGCGTCCAATCAAACGCCATGCCGCCCAGGTGCGAAGTTTGACTGGGGCGCTTTCGCCTGGCTCGAGGTCGATGGGTTCTGAACTGGGACGTGGAGGCTCGAGGTATTGTTTACGTTTTTTGGGATTGTCTTCATTATCAGCGCCGGTCAAGCCTTTCAAGTCTTGGGCGTACATTTGCGCACGGCGCATGGTTGGTCCAACGAAGGCTTCAAAGGTCGAACGGGCGATCATTTGAAACGGGTAGGTGATCAGGTTGAAGTATTTTAAGACCACCCCCCGAGCGCCCGGCGGGAAGGTCAGTTTGGGTTTGGTTTCATCGAATTTAAATTGTAATTTGGTGCTGTCGTCTTCGGCGCTGACCACGTAACGCACGGGAATGTTGCCCTCGTTTTTGATGACGGTGTTAAAAACCGCCTTGCGTTTGGAATTGAGGTTGTTGGGACGCACCGCCAGCGTTGACTGTCCAAAACCTTGCACCGTCCAAAGGGCATTTGCCGCGCCGCCCGCGTCATCCTCGAGTTCGGTGCTTTTGGCGCGAACGATCACGCGGTATTTGCCGGCACGAGATTCGCTGACCCTTGGCACCAGAATGGTCATGTTCGCGCTGGCTTGGGTGTTTGGATTGAGTTGAATCGGCGCGTCCTGCGGCACAATCCAGTGCAGCGGCACGCCGTCAACAGTCAAATCCAGATGGTCTACCAGTGCGCCAAGGTTTGCCAAGGTCACTTTTAGGGTCATGGCTTGCCCAGGAATCAAACTTAAGACATCGCGCTCGAGCGCCACCGCAATGCGGTTTGCCCCCGCCGCACCCGAGGGTTGCTCGAGTTTGAGCCAGTACGTGCCAATTTGCAGCACGCCGAGCCAGGACCAGACAATGGGTTCGAGTTTGGGCAGGCGTCCGTTTTCGAGGTTTGAACCGATCAGCATCGAACCGTTGCTGCTCGAGAGGTCGGTCACCAGCACCTCGCGCCCGTCAAATTCGACGCGGGCGTGGTGCCTCGAGACGGTATCGCCTGCCAGGGTCAGGGTGTTGCTGACCTCGCGCCCGATGGTCAGGGGTTGACCCGTTAGCTCGAGCACTTGCAGCACTTGCCCTTGGGCGTCCACGACGGTAATGCGCGGCGCGTCCGAACGACCCGTCGGCGCTGGAATGACCGGCGTGACCCTGGGGCGCTCGCCACGGTCAAAAGCCCGGGTGGCGCTTAAACTTGGGAACAGGTCGTCGAGGATGGCTTGCAAGGTGTCGCGTATTTCTTCGGCGCTGGGGCGTTCGACCGGCATTTTGCGCAGGCAGCGCATGACGATTGCCTCGAGGTCGGGGCGCAGTTCTGGGCGAATGTCGCGCAGCGGCGTGGGTTGGTCGTAAACGTGTTTGTTGGCGGCTTCGCCGAGGTTGCGAACCTCGAAGGGCACAAGACCCGTAAAGACGTGATACATGACCACGCCCAAGGAATAAACATCGCTGCGGTCATCGCCCTCCTTGCCCATGCACTGTTCTGGGGAAATGTACTTGGGCGAGTTGACCGGACCCGCGTCGTCGTTGCTGGCTTGGGCGGAGGCGTTGGCGACCAGCCGCGCGATGGCAAAGTCCGAGAGCTTAACGCGGTACGAGCCGCCCGCCGTGGCTTGCAGCAAAATGTTTTCGGGTTCGATCTCGCCGTGAACCACACCTTTGCGGTGGGCGAATGCCAAACCGTCGCTGGCTTGGCGCATAAAATCGAGCGCCATGCGCAAATCTGGTCGAGCGCCGTCGCGGGTTTGGCGCTGCAACCAGGTGCTGAGTGACCCGTCATTGACAAATTCTGCGACTTGATAGTGAAAGTTTTGATCCTCGCCGTAATTTAAAACCCGCGCAATGTGGTTGTGCTCGAGTGAAACCAGCGTCTCGAGTTCGGCAAAGAATTGATTTTGAAACTCAAAGCTTGCCCCGCCTTGGGGGTGCAAAATTTTGAGTGCCACCGTGATCAGGGTTTTGTCGGCAACGGCGCGAAAGGTCTGCCCCGTTTTTCCAGGGCGCAAGGCATCCTCGAGCCTGTAAGGACCGATGTTTTTGCCGATAAGTTTTTCGCTGATGACGTTGTTCATGCCCCAATACCCCAGGTCTTACATCAGTGTACGTCAGACTTCGGCTTTAAAAATGAACGGGATTCTTGTCTGGATTACGGTAGCCTCAAACAAAGCTTTTGCGCTGGAAAGTACACTGTCATACAGATAAGCACGTGTTCTTGAGTGGGGGATTTGAAAATTTAAGGTTTTAACTCGAGTTAAAACCTGAGATCAAACTTAAATAATGTGTGAGCTGGCTTGTGGGTTTCGATCAGGTCGCGCAGCAAGTCCAGTGTTAAAGCTTCGGGTTTTTGATTGAGCTTGACCCAGAAGACAAACGCCTCTTTGGGGTCTTCGGTGACTTCGGGCGTCAAACCGGTGCAAATTTCGATCATGCGCTCCAAACCGTATTTGGTGCCGCGCCAATGGTACAGGGTCATGGCCTCGCTCACCAGTTCGCGCTTGCGGCGTTCGGGCATCCTCGAGTAGACCTGAATACTGAGCCAGCCGCCCAGCCACTCGAGAAGCTCGGCGGGTGCGGTGCGCGGGTCAAAGTAAAATTCGATGGCGTCGGTGCGCCACTCGAGCGGCTCCCAGACGGTCTCGAAAATTTTCATAAAGCGGTTCATGAAATCTGACTCTTGAAAAATCACGGGCAGGTCTTGGGTGTACATGGCAACATCACTCAAGACAAACGGCGTTGGATGCTTTTGACGCGGCGCAACATCATGGGGTTGTTCCAGGTCAAACTCGAGTTCACTGGCGTCTTCGGAAACGGGGACTTCTTCAAGAGCTTGGCTGATTGAATCGCGCAAAGTCATTTTAAATGGACCAATTTGCAGCAGTACGCCCTTGATGAGTGGATACGGTTGATTGGCGACCAGTTTATAACCCGCCACAAACGTCCCGTATTGACTGCCGAGGTCGGTAATCAGCACGCCCTGCTCGGTGATGTTCAGTTCCGCATGGCGTTTGGAAACCAGCGGCAAATTGAGCGGCAAATCGTTTTCCGGGGTACGCCCAATGGTTAAAACCCCTGGCTGCAATGCCAGAGTATTGACCACGCTGCCTTGAAGTTGAACCACCAATTGCCCAACACCGACCATGCTTCTCCCGTTGAACCCGAGCTTGAGTGATGCAGACTCGAGAAATTCATTTTACGGCAGCCAGCCAGATTCCATCCTCATTTTCCTTATGGAGTGTTGGCACAACACACTCAACTTTACTCAAAAGCAATCAGCATTTTGATTGTCTTTGATTGACATTTTGTTCAAAATTCGGTAGCCTTGACAAACCCAAAGTCTCTGATCAATTTAAACCAAAGGACGCGCCATGCTCGAGCAACGGCTTAAAACCATTCAAGAACATTTGTTCGCCCGTGGCGTTTTGAACATCGAAGCGCTGGTTGAAATCACAGGCTCTTCGCCCGCCACGGTGCGCCGCGACCTCAGCAAACTCGAGCAAGGCGGCGTGATTCGGCGCACACACGGCGGCGCTCGACTGGCAGAATCGAGCAACTTTGAGGTCGCCTTTGGCTTGCGCGAAAGTGAAAACTTTGAGATCAAACGCGCCATTGGACGCGCCGCTCACGCCCTCTTAAAACCTGGCGGCACAGTTTTAATGGATTCTGGCACCACCGTTTTGCAACTCGCCAAAGCCGTCCGTCTCGAGCCGATGCCGTTGACCGTGATTACCAACGGTCTGGCACTGGCGCAAGAACTGGTCAGCGTGCCAGAGGTCAAGGTGATTTTGTTGGGCGGCACACTGCGCAGCGATAACCTCTCGAGCGTTGGTCCGTACACCGAAAAACTGATGTCAGAGTTCTGGTGCGATCAACTTTTTTTGGGTGCAACCGCCATCGATGAGAGTGAAAATTTGGCAACCCTCGACGCAAACGAAGCCAGCATCAACCGAAAAATGCTCGAGCGAGCCAAACAACGTATTTTGCTGCTAGACTCGAGTAAATTTGGTCACAGCGCACCGTACCGCGTGACCGGCTTGTCTGGCATCACGCAGGTCATTACGGACTCGAGGTTGGACGCGGGTTGGTCAAAGCGATTAAATCATTTGGGTATTGGAATACAGCTTGTTTCTTCAACCTAAGGAGGGATGGCATGACCGCTTCAACCGCCACAAAAACACCCGAGAAACACCGCACCAAAAGCTCGAGCCTGCGCCGCGAAGAGGCAATGTGGGGTCTGGCGCTGATATTGCCAAGCACCTTGGGAATTTTGATTTTTGCCATTTTGCCGATTCTGGGTAGTTTTGGTATTTCCTTTACCGACTGGGGCGGCTTAAGTTTACCGAACTGGACTGGTTTGGAGAATTACAAACAAGCACTCGGCGATTCCAAAGCCACCGAATCGATTGGACGCACCCTGATTTTTACCATCATTGCTGTGCCGTTGGGGCTGGTCGTGGCGGTTATTCTGGCGGCGTTAATTCAAAATCTAAAACTCGAGAAAGTCAAAACTTTTTTTCGTACCCTTTACTACCTGCCAATGGTCACGATTGGCGTGGCAACCGCGCTGCTGTTCAAGGTTCTGTTCACCGCCCAAGGACCAATTAATTTGCCTTTCAACCTGCTTGGCATTCAAGGACCCGCCTGGCTCGATTCGCCCGATACCGTGCTGAGCGCCATTGCCATTTACAGCGTTTGGCAGGGCGCAGGCTCGAGCATCATTTTGTTCATGGCGGCACTCGCCAATGTGCCCAAAGAACTGTACGAAGCCGCACAAATTGACGGCGCTCAACCGTTTCGCTTGTTCTGGCACATCACCCTGCCAATGATCAGTCCAACGATCTTTTTGGTTTTAATCCTCTCCCTGATCGGCAGCCTGCAAGTCTTTGAGGCGGTGCTGGTCATGACCAAAGGTGGTCCAGGCGACTCGAGCATGACGATAGCGATGTACATCTATAAGACTGGTTTTAATTACTTCAAAATGGGTTATGCCACTGCGCTGGCATGGTTGCTGTCACTGGCGTTGGTGGTTTTGATCGTTTTACAATGGCGCTTGCAAAAATCCTGGGTGCATTATGAATGACCCCTTGCCCGCAACCAAAGCAAAGCGCGAACGTTGGAGTATCGTTGTCCTTTTAACGCTGGGCAGCATTTTGATTTTCGTGCCGTTTTACTGGATGATCACCATGTCGTTCAAAACCCCAGACGAGGCGTACAGTTGG
>JANLWR010000302.1:0-8665 GCA_031364625.1 Deinococcales bacterium
CAAGAAAGCGGTGTTGTAACCCCAGGAAAGCAGAATATCTGTGCTGTGTGCGGTTGGCAGTTGTCCAGTTTCGACGGGTTTACCACCCGTCAAGAGGTAAATAATGCCGAAGTTATTGAAGTTATAGGCGAACGTTCCCAAAATAATTGGGGTAAAAGCGGCGGTTAACATTGGCAGGGTGATAAAACGGGTTTGATTCCAACGGTTTGCGCCATCAATCTCGGCGGCTTCATACAGTTCGTCAGGAATAGAGCTTAATGCACCAACGGTGGCGGTCATCATGTACGGAAAGCCGAGCCATAAATTGACCAACAAAATGGCGGCTTTCGCCCACAGACCGTCGATCAACCAAGGTGCAGGGTTTAAGCCAACAAAACCAAACAACCTGTTCAGCGCCCCAAAGTTTGCATCGAGCAGTTTGGTCCACATCTGAATGCTGATGACCGCAGGGACAGCCCAGGGTAAAAACAGCAACGAACGGTACACATTGCGAAATTTAAGACGGCGGTTGTTGATTAAAATCCCGAGCAGCACACCAAATACCACATTGATGATGGTGGTAAAGACCGCAAATTCGACGGTCCAAATAAAAATGGGCAGCAATTGTTGACTGGCTTGGGCAAAGATTCTCGAGAAATTACCAAAACCCACCAGTTTAATATCGTTCACGCGGCTAAGGCGCGTGGCAGCCAAGCCTTCAGGCAGTGCCGAAGCGAGGGTGATGGTGTTGCCACTCACGCTGGTGATATTGGTCAAGACTTTTTTGATGGTGCTGCCGCGTTCATCCAGAAATGCCACGCTTCGACCCGCACAATCTGGTGTTTCACAGCGTAAATCTGTGGCGGCAACCACACCACCCAGCACCGTTAACGTGGTGGGATTGACAATTTTCACTTCAATTTGGGCGCTCGAGTCGGGTTCACCGCTGTTAATGGCGCTGTAATTGGTAAAAGCAAAGTAAAAAGTCAGGACAATTGGGTAAATCGTAAAAGCCAGCAAACACACGATGGCTGGCAGCAGGTAATACCAATTGGACAGCCAGGGAAAGACTTTAAGCGCACCAATTAGAATTGGAATCATGGCAAGTACGGTAAAAGCCAGCAACCAATACCGCTTGGGTTCTTCCCAATTTTGGGCGTCTGCCAAAGCGTTCAAACCATTTGCCAGCAACAAGCCCAGTGCCAGCGCCAGAAAACAAATCCCAAGCACCAACGCAATCGCAAAGGCGGCGCCCCCAGCGCCTTCGGGCGGTGTGTGCGAGCCTAAACCAAAAGTGCCACCATTACTTGTGGGTTTTCGTGCTGCTATTGCCATCCGTTCACCCCTTTTTATTTTCGTGTTTCTCGAGTTTAGTCAGAGCCTCTTTAAAAATCTGTGCTACAAAATCATAAGATGTTGGTAAACAAACGCGCCCCACCCCAATGATGGGAAGGGGCGCGTTCTCGAGTCACATTTACTTCTTGTTGATGGCGCCCAAAATAGCGGCAACCGCTTTTTTGTGCAAGTCAGCGAAGTCAGGGTTGGCGGTTTTGATCGAGAGGTTCAGAGCGTCGCCCCAAGGACCCCAGACGCTGCCCATTTCGGCAATGTTTGGCATGGCAATACCCGCAGCCGATGCCGCGCCGAAGCCTTTGACCGTCGCGTCAGCTTTCAGTTGAACGAGGGCGCTCTTCGAGATTGGTAAGCGTCCACCTTCCTGGTTCAGGCTGATTTGGCTGTCTTTAGAGATCAGGTATTGTGCGAAAGCCGCAGCGACTTCTTTATTCTTGGAGTATGCGTTCATGACCAAGCCGCGCACGCCAATGAACGGTGACCAGTTCTTGGTTGCACCGGTTGGTTTCGGCAAAAGACCAATGCCGTAATCGATCTTGGCGTCCTTGACGGCGCTCATGTCCCAAGGTCCGGTCAACCACATGGCGACCTTGCCTTTGGTGAACAAGTCCTTCTCGAGATCGGGGTTTTCGGTGCCTTCTGGGATCAGCTTGTACTTGAAACGCAAGTCGTTGATGGTCTGGGCGGCTTTGACAGCGCCTTCGTTGGCAAGACCGATGTCTTGTGGGTTCAGGCTGCCGTCTTTGTTCTTACCAAACACGTAAGCGCCGAATGAACGGTAAATGCCGTTCATGTGGTACTGAATGCCGATTGGCGCAAGGAAACCAAATTCTTGCTTTTCTGGATTGGTCAGCTTTTGTGCGGCTGCGATAAAGGTATCCCATTTGGTCGGCATACTTTTAATCAGCTTCTTGTTGTAAATAACCGCAACGGCTTCGCTCCACATTGGCAAACCAAACAATTTGCCTTTGTAGTTAAACGCGTCAATCGCGCTGGCTTGGGTGTCGGCTTTGGTCTTGGCGTCCAAGTATTTGGTCATCGGTTCGAGCACGCCCGCCGTCACAAATTCACCAATTTGATCGTGAGGGATGGTGGCGATCAAATCTGGACCTTCACCCTTTGGGGCAGCTTGAATAAATTTGTCACGGGTTTCGCCCAAGATGACGCTGGTCAACTCGAGTTTTGCCCCTTTGGCGGCTGGAGTTGCCTCGAAGGCTTTGGCGGCGGCGTTGAACCATGCCAATTCGCCACCTTTGAAATCCGTCCAGATCGAAACTTTGCTTGCGCCCTGGGTGCTGGCAATGCCCAGACCAAGTGCGACCGTGAGTGCTGCGACAACTGCTGTGTTCCTCATTTTCATAACCTTCTCCTCCTCGAGAAGCGGACAGTTTAAGTGATTTGGTAACGCTTCCATGCTGTAAAGGACATGATAAACGAACCGAGCACTCAACTTTGGCTTTTTGCCTGAAGTGCATGTTAACACAGCCCTTACAAAAATAGAAATACCCCCTGGCACATTTTAAGAAAGACTAAACAGACCAACCATCAATAAAAAATTTTGCTCGGGAAACTGGCTTCTCGAGCAAAATTGAACGCCGTAAAAATGATCTAAACTTCTTTTTTAACCGCATGACCACCGAATTGATTGCGCAGCGCAGCCACCACTTTGGCGCTAAACGAAACATCGTCCCTCGAGTGAAAACGCTCGAGCAACGACAGGGTAATAATTGGCGCGGGAACGTTGTATTCCATTGCCGTTTGAATCGTCCAACGACCCTCGCCGGAATCTTCGACGTAATCTTTGATGCTCTCGAGGTGGGCTTCACTGGAAAAAGCGCGTTCTGCCAGTTCCATCAGCCAACTGCGCACCACCGAACCATGATTCCAAAGGCTGGTCAAGGCGTGCAAATCGACCTTAAACGGACTGGATTCAATAATGTCCAACCCCTCACCGATGGCTTGCATCATGCCGTACTCGATGCCGTTGTGAACCATTTTGGTAAAATGCCCCGCACCCGAAACGCCCGCGTGCAAATAGCCACCTTCCTGCGCCAGCGCCAGAAAAATTGATTCGCAAGCCTTGCACGCCTCGACAGAGCCGCCAACCATCAGGCAGTAGCCATTCTCGAGTCCCCAAATGCCGCCCGAAGTGCCGCAATCGATGTAATGAATACCGAGTGCCTCGAGTTGCGTACCTGTTTGAATTGAGTCCTTGTAAAAACTGTTGCCGCCATCAATGATGATGTCGCCCTTTTGCAAATGCTTTGCCGCCTCGAGCACCGTGTCCAACGTCGGTTTGCCGCTTGGGACCATGACCCAAACCACCGCAGGTTGACCATCAGCTCTAGACTTGGCAACTGCATCCTCGAGCGAACTGGCAGCAATCGCACCCTCGAGCGCATACGCCTGCACGGTCTCGGGGTTGCGATCAAACGCCACCACGCCATGCCCCGCTTTCATCAGACGACGCGTCATGTTGCCACCCATACGACCCAAACCAATCATGCTTAGTTTCATGGGTTTCAGCATAACCCAACAGAATCGAGTTGGGATGGAAGCACGGATTGCAACAAAAAAGCTCGAGGATTAAACCCTCGAGCCGCCATAAAATCAGGATTTACTTGCGATTAACAAAAGTCCAAACGCTGGGCAGCAACACCGCCGCAATCGCAGCTTTAATCGCATCACCAATCAAAAACGGTGTCAGACCGTACTCGATGCCTTTGCCTGGAAAGAACTTCTCGAGCCACAAAACACCAGGAATGTAAATCAAAACCGTGGCGACCAGCATGGCGGCAACGATCAGGAAAATATTTTTCGTCCAGCCTTTATCGGCAAACCAACCCAACGCCAATGCCGCGAACAAAAAGCCCAGCAAATAACCTGACGTTGGACCAAAGGCACTCGGCGTCCAAAAGTTTTTGAACCCCGCAAACACGGGCAAACCAAGCACACCCTCGAGAAGATACGCCACAACCGCCAGCGAACCAAGCCTAAAACCGAACGCGAGCGGAATTAAAAGCACGCCCAAAGTCTGCA
Source organism: Deinococcales bacterium (assembly GCA_031364625.1). Classification (GTDB taxonomy): domain Bacteria; phylum Deinococcota; class Deinococci; order Deinococcales; family JAAFIG01; genus JANXTZ01. The sequence continues at coordinate 4,372 of JANLWR010000302.1, forward strand.
AAGTCATCGGCACGGGCGCACCAATGCTGACCTGTGCCAGCGCGGCAATCAACAAACTGCCAGCCAGAATCAATGCAATATCTCGGGTCAGGCTTTGTTCTGGGAAGAGGGCGGGAATCAGGCTTTGCGTTTTTAATACAGATGTGGTCATGTGTTTCCTTTCGATTCTCGAGGGTTTTTACCCGTTGGAGACAAACTTAAGACTGACTTCGCCAGCGTTGACGGTTTTGATGCCGCTGGCGGTTTTAACGATTAACGCACCATCGTCTGAAATATCCTGCGCAACCCCAGTAAAACTCGAGCCGTTCGGTTCAAGTACGCTGACTTCGCGCCCCAGCGTTGCGTTTTCTTCGCGCCACGCTTTGATCACCACGCTCGAGCCATGTTCAGACCAGCTTTGATACAACTTTTGAAGCTCGAGCATGATGGTTGACAGCAATTTTTTGCGGTTGACGGGCGACACGAATTCCTCGAGCGCCGCCGCAGGAATATCACTTGGAAAATCTTGCACCCGCACGTTCAAACCCATGCCCAACACCACAAACCGCGCCATGCCATCCTCGAGTTCAGCCTCGAGCAAGATTCCCGCCAGTTTTCGCCCATCGCTTGCCAGCAAATCGTTAGACCATTTTAAAAGCGTTTCAAAACCAGTTTCGAGTTTGATGGCGCGTGAAAGCGCCACACCCGCCAGAAGGGGCAACACGCCCAATTCGTTCACGGGTCGTGTGGGGCGCAGCAACACCGTGAAGTACAAACCCGCGCCGGCAGGAGAGTGCCAGACTTTGGCACGACGCCCACGACCTGCGGTTTGAATCTCAGACAGCACCGTACTGAATTCGGGCGCTCCAGACCGCGCCAAAACTCGAGCATCATCTTGGGTCGAGGTTGTGGTGGCTTTGTACTCGAGCGGAAACGGTAAACCTAGCGGCGTTGGCGCGTCCACCGCCAACCGATAACCTTTTGTGCCGCGTTCAATCGGATAACCCTCAGTTTCCAAACTCGAGATCAGTTTCCAGATGGCGACTCGAGAAATACCAAGTTGCGCCGCCAGGTTTTCGCCAGAAATAAACACGCCGCTCGCGGTTTGCAAGAGTTGCAAAACCGTGAACCTCGAGCTTGGCGTTAACTCTGAAACTGGCACAAGGTTAACGGTATCCTGCGCTCGAGTTTGCTGTCAAACCCAATACCTCAAGTTGCAATGCTTCGGAAATAGATGTATAAATTCGTTATGAACCTCAAAGGCAGTTTACCTGCATTGATTCTCCAAACACTCAGCTTCGGCTCGAGTCACGGGTACGAAATTGCATCACGCATCAAACGCCAAAGCGAAGGCGTGCTCGACTTTAAAGAAGGCACACTTTACCCCGCGCTGCACACCCTCGAGCGTGATGGATTGGTCAGCAGTCACGAAGAAATCGAGAATGGACGCACCAGGCGGTATTACAAACTGACCGAAAAAGGCACGAAAATGCTAGTGAAAGAACGCGCCGAATGGACACGGTATTCCAACGCCATTGGTGGAATTTTGAAAGGCGCATCATGAGCAACATTTTCACCCTCGAGCAATGGCTTCAGATTGCGACCAAAGACCTTACACCCGAAGCAGTGGTCAGTATTCGTAAGGAAATTACCGACCACGTTAAGACGACGCTCGAGTATCAAACAAACGCTGGATTGTCGCAAGTTGAAGCAGAAAAGTTAGCGGTACGACTTTTAGGAGACCCTATGGTATTTTTGCAGAGGGCAAGAAAAACCTATTTAACAAAATCTGAAGATAAACGTCTGAAACAATTGTACTCACCGTTAAAAATTGGAAAATTGTATTATTTTTTATTTTTTCTGTACAATATTTTTGTTTTTCTCAATCTTTGGCATAATTCGTTTCCTAGATTTAATCCATATACATTTAACTTGCTTTGCTATGCTAATTTGTCGATTCCATACTTACTTAGTGATAAAATTTCTATAAAATTTAGGGGGAAATTTTGGTTACTTTATCAATTCGTAAGCCTTATTTTAACAATTATTATTCTATTAGCCAATATTATTCGCACAAATATTGAATCAATTCGTATTGATGAAAAACCTGATTACTTTTTGGTAATATTTACACTATTTATTATTATCGGAATACTTTCTTTTATGTTTTATTTTTACTATCCGATCTTTCGTAAACTTTTTATGAAGGCTAAAATATGAAACCAGAATCCAACCCAAAACTCGAGCAATGGATTGTGGCTGCAACCAAAAACCTGACACCGACAGCCATCTCGAGTATTACCAAAGAAATTACCGACCATTATCAAACTTCCCTCGAGAAATACGAAACGCGGGGAATCTCGAGCATTGAAGCTGAAAGTTTGGCAGTGAGGGATTTGGGTTTGCCCAAAATTGCGGCTCGAGGCTTTGAACGTGAGTATTTGACCAAAGATCAAGCACGACGTTTTTCACCAGAATCAAAACAAACTATCTGGTTTAAAGTCATGCTTATCGTGGTCTGGGTGAGCATTCTTGGGTTATTCTTTTTAGATTTTAGATTTCAATATCCAACTTTGTTTGCTGTCTTCAGTCTTTACTTTTTAGGAATGAGTTTTTTTCTGGTAACGATTTTGATGTTTGATTTTCTTTCTCGAGCATTATTGCAACGAAATCGTAGTCTGCCCATCGTGGCTTCTGTCATGGCGGTTGAGTATTTGTCAGTTGCTGCGGGAATTCTGATTTGGTATTTTTTTGCACCTGCACCATTTAAAATTCCAACATGGACTTGTTTAATCTTCATGACTTTTTTGACTGCTGGCATGGCTTATACCGAACTTCCAATTCTGCGAAAAATCTCAACTCGAACGGCAACCTAAAACTCGAGATCAAATCCTCCCATGAGAATCCCCTCAATGTTTCGCGGTATCATCCCAGCGTGAGCCGTAAAATCACCACCACCATCATTTCCGACCCGCTCGAGTGGAATCAACTCGTCACCAGTTTCTCGCATTACAGCGCTTTGCAAGGTTGGGGCTTCGGTGAAGTGCGCCGTGTGAGCGGTTGGACGCCGCACCGTTTAAAACTCGAGCGTGACGGTGTTCCGTTCGCGGCTGCGCAAGTGTTAAGACGCAAGCAAACGGGCTTGAGTTTCTTGTACTGTCCGCGTGGTCCCGCCATGAATTCATTCGTTGATCTCGAGGATGTGGGCGCGGCTTTAAAAGCCTGGGCGGGTGCTGGCGATGTCAGCATCAAAATCGAACCACCGATTCCACTGCTTTCCGACGGCACTGGCGGCAACATTCCCGAAAGTTACGGCGTCTGGAAAAACTCGAGCACCATTCAACCGGAGCACACGATTTTGCTGGACTTGACCAAACCCGAAGACGAGTTTTTTAAGAACATGCACGAAATGGCACGGCGCAATACCCGCACCAGCCTGAAATTGGGCGTGACCGCGCAACTCGAGGACGACTTTGAAAGCTTCTGGGCGCTGTTTTCCGAAACCAACAGGCGCTCGAGTTTGTTGCAGCGCCAAAAAAATTATTACGAAGCAGTTTGGAAAGAGTGCAACAAATTCGGTGGCGAAGCCGCAATCATCACCGCCCGTTACGATGGTGTGCCGCTCGCCAGTGGTTTGATTATCGGGCTGGGTCTCGACCTGAATTACTTGTACGGTGGCAGCACGCGGCAGATTCGCAAAGAAGGCGAGAAAGACCCGAAAGCCAGCAACGGTTTTTACTGGGGCATGATTCGGCACGGCATGGCGAAAGGGTACAAATACCTGGATTTGTTCGGGATTCCCAAAACCATCTCGGAAGACAAGCACAGCTTCGGCGTTTACGAATTTAAAGAACGCCTGGGTGGGCAAAAAGTCTTTTTCCCAGCCTACGAGCAAAGCCTGTCACCAATCTCGAGCCTGATGAACACGGCGTTTAGAATTCGCAAGAATTACATGAATTACAAGGCTCGAGGGACGACCAAAGACGTGTTGTAAAGCGTTGCAATTCGCGGACTTTGCACAGTTAAAAACTATTTCGGGTGATAGTTTGAAACCGATGAAACGATTGTTCTTACTGCCCACACTGGTTGTCGCCCTGAGCGCCTGTAATGCCTTGCCGATTTCGATAGCGGTTGACCCTGCAAATTACAGTTTTGGTCTGACCGCCCCAACCTCTGGCAGTGTCATGTACCCAACGGCTGCCAGCAATTTTGCGCAATCACCTGTCAACGTTGCCAGCGTGGTCGTGCGCGGTCAGGCTTCGGCGGCTTCCATCGGGACGCCCAGCGTCGGCGCGGTGATTTACGGACGCACCAC